>NZ_JBFUCI010000188.1:0-11477 GCF_056405335.1 Variovorax sp. P1_H12_2 | reverse complement strand
GCCAGGAGCCGCTCCTTGCCCTGCCGTTCGCGCAGCCAGCGCGCGTCGTTGCGGTTGGCTTCCACGCTGGTGCGCAGCTCGCCGAGCGCCTGCGTGGCATTGAGCGCTTCGCTGTGCCATTCGAGCTGGGTCATGGTCATCAGGATGTGGTCGCGCAGCGGCATGTGCTCGCCGCTGGCCGGGTCCACATACAGCGCGTCGAGGCCGAAGCGGCAGGCCTGGAAGCGGTTGTAGGTGTAGACCAGGTAGTCGTCCTCGGTCGGGGTGAAGGGCTGTTCCTGCAGGAACCAGGCCGCCAGCGACTGCACGTAGCCGGCCAGCGCGGCGGCGCGCTCGACGGTCAGCGGCGTGTCGAAGACCCGGATCTCGATGGTGCCGAATTCGGGCTTGGGCCGGATGTCCCAGTAGAAGTCCTTCATGCTGCGGACCACGCCGGTGCGGGTCATGCGCATGAAGTAGTTCTCGAACTCGCGCCAGCTGAGGGTGAAGGGCGCCCGGCCCGACAGCGGGAACGCGAACACCGAGTTGAGCCGCGCCGAATCGAACTGCGTGTCCTGCCCCTGCACGAAGGGCGAGGACGCCGACAGCGCGATGAAATGCGGGATGTAGCGCGACATGCGGTGCAGCATCAGCAGCGCCGAGTCGGCATCGGGGCAGCCGATGTGCACGTGCTGGCCGAAGATCGTGAACTGCTTCGACAGGTAGCCGTAGAGCTCCGAGAGCGCGCGAAAGCGCGGCTTGTCGTAGATGCGCCGCTCGTGCCATTGCTGGAAGGCGTGGGTACCGCCGCCGACCACCGCGATGTTGAGCTTGTCGGCATTGCGCACCAGCGCGTCGCGGATCGGCGTCAGCTGCGCGATCACGTCGAGCGCCGAGTGGCAGACGTCGGTGGAGATCTCGATCATGCTCGAGGTCATCTCGGGGACCACGCTGCCCGGCAGCGGCAGCGGCGACTTCGCCATCAGCCGCAGCATGTCCTCGGCATAGGGGGCGAGGTCGTAGTCGTGGGTGTTGACGAGCTGCAGCTCGAGCTCGACGCCGAGCGACAGCGCCACCGACTTGTTGAAGGGCTCGAGCGGAACCACCCGGCTGGCGGGGGTGTTGGCGGGCGCTCCGGTCCGCGGATCGATGGTGCGTGGGTTCATCGCTGCGCTCATCGTTGCGTGTCCTCCACGGTGCCGAAGACCTCCGGCGTCCAGGGTTTGGAGCTTTCGCCGGCGCCGTGGATGGCGATGGTGGCGAGCACCGCGCCGAGCACCTCCATCAGCAGGATCGCCGGCAGGGCGATCTGCGTGATCATCGGGCCCAGCAGCGGCGAGGCGGTGACGAAGGCGGAGGTGATCAGCAGCGCGATCGACGACAGCGGCGACATCGCGCAGCCGACCCAGAGGGCCTGCTTCCAGCTCGCACCGCTGCCCGGATTGGCGATCGCCACGCCGGCGATCTTGGCGAAGGCGCGCACGCCGATCACGCTCAGCACCACGCTGGCCACCGGCAGGCTCCAGTCGGCCTGCGCGGCGACGATCGAGACCAGCACGAACATCAGCATCGTGAGCAGCGAGGCCGCGGTACCGAGCTGGCGCGGCCAGGCCCAGGGCTTGGGGTTCAGCGCCTTCAGCAGCACGCCGCCGATCAGGGCCGCGAGCGGCGCCGAGCCGCCGAAATGCGCGGCCAGCGCGGCGCCGGCGGCAATGATGGCCAGGAGCAGGATCGAGGTGTTTTCGCTGGCCGGACTCATGACCCGCAACGCCGAGCGCAGCGACAGCGCCATCAGCGCGCCGACCACGAACGAGAGCCCCAGCACCACGCCGACCGGATTGAGCTTCTGCAGCAGCCCCGTGGGCGCATGCTCGATCAGGCTGGCCTGTGCATAGCCGAGCACGAGGGCGTAGAAGGTGTTGAGCGTCGCCAGCGTCATGGCGCGCTCGGTCACCGGGCCCGAGGCCCGGGTGTCCATCACCACCCGGCTCAGCACGGCCGGCGAGGCCACGATCGCCATCAGCGCGATCGGGTTCGCCACCGGGTCCGGGATGCCGAGCCAGTGCAGCGCCCAGAAGACGCCGAAGTAGGTCAGCGTGGCTTCGAGCAGGCTCTGCACCAGCACCATCGGGTTGTGCCGGAACCAGCGCAGCGGCAGCCGGCCGCCGGCCTCGAACAGCACGATCGCCACGCCGAGCTCGAGCAGGAACAGGCTGATGCCCTGCAGCGGCCAGATCGCGCCCTCGAAGCCGGCGAAGCCGACCACGGTGCCGACGATGGAATAGCCGACCACCTTGGGCAGGCCCATGTAGCGCTGCACCAGGTGGCCGGCGGCGGCGGAGGTCGCCAGCAGCAGCGACCACAGCACGGTCGGCAGGCCGGCCGAGGGCCGCACCCACTCCGACCAGAAGCCCAGCAGATCGTAGGGAATGAAAGACGTCATCGATTCAGCTCGTGGGACAGAGCCCCCGCGGAACATCCAGAGCGCGCAAGGCGTTCATGGCTCGAAAGTGAAATGCGTGCTCAGTGCAGCACGCGCGAGGAGGGCATGTCCCCCGCGTCGGCTTCCAGCACCAGCGTGGGGATTGGAACGTCGAAGCGCTCGCCGCGCTCGGTCACGAAGAAGAAGCTGCCATGCATGGTACCGCTGGGCGCCTGCAGCCGGCAGCCGCTGGTGTAGCGAAAGGATTCCCCTGGCGCCAGCAGGGGCTGCTGGCCGATGACGCCGAGGCCGTCGACCTCCTGCGTGTGGCCGGAGGCGTCGGCGAAGACCCAGTGGCGCGCGATCAGCTGCGTCGGCACCTGGCCGTGGTTGGTCACCGTGACCGCGTAGGCAAAGGTATGGACGCGGTCCTCGGGCGAGGACTGGTCTGGCAGGTAGCGAGGTTCGATCTCCACGCTGATCGGAAGGCTGGACATCCCGGTCATGGTACATCGCCCCCACGCTCCCCCACTGCGTGTGGGTCGCTGCCCCCCGAGGGGGCCGCAGGCCGCCTTGGGGCGGCCCGGCGCCGGCCTCGCCCCCACGCTCCCCCACTGCGTGTGGGKCGCYGCCCCCCCAAGGCTGCCCTGCTGCGACAATCCGAGCCCATGAGCAGCCCCTTCCGAATCGCCCCCTCCATCCTTTCGGCCGACTTCGCACGCCTCGGCGACGAAGTGCGCGACGTGATCGCSGCCGGYGCCGACTGGATCCATTTCGACGTSATGGACAACCACTACGTGCCGAATCTKACCTTCGGTCCGATGGTGTGCCAGGCCCTCAAGCCGCATGCCAGGACGCCCGACGGCCGGCCGGTGCCGATCGACGTCCACCTGATGGTCGAACCGGTCGATGCGCTGGCCGCGGCCTTCGCGCAGGCCGGCGCCGACTACATCAGCTTCCATCCGGACGCCTCGCCGCACATGCACCGCAGCGTCCAGGCCATCAAGGCGGCCGGCTGCAAGGCCGGGCTGGTGTTCAACCCGGCCCTCGGCCTGGAGGCGCTGGACTGGGTGATCGACGACATCGACCTGATCCTGATCATGAGCGTGAACCCGGGCTTCGGCGGCCAGAGCTTCATCGATTCGGCGCTACGCAAGATCGAACTCGCGCGCAAGCGCATCGACGAGACCGGCCGCGACATCCGTCTCGAGGTCGACGGCGGCATCAAGGTCGACAACATTGCGCGGGTCGCGAGCGCCGGCGCCGACACCTTCGTGGCAGGCAGCGCGATCTTCAATGCCAAGGACTACGCCGGTGTGGTCGCTGCGATGCGCGAACAGCTGGCCACCACCGTGAAGGCCTGAGCGGGTCGCTGCAAGCCCGATCGATCGCCGGCGAAATGACAGCGCCCCCCGACCTCCTGCGCATCCACGGCTACGCGAGCCTGCAGCCCGGGCCGCGGCTGATGGTGCTGGGCGGCGTGCACGGCAACGAGACCTGTGGCACCGCCGGCATCGAGCGCATCGCGGCCGAGCTGGACGCCGGTTCGCTGGCGCTGCTGCGCGGCCAGCTCACCCTGGTGCCGGTCGCGAATCCGCTGGCGCGGCGGCGGCTGCGCCGTGAGGGCGAGCGCAACCTCAACCGCCTGTTCCGGCCGACCGCGCCGGGCGCCGAGCCGGCCGACTACGAGGCCCGCATCACCGACCTGCTGTGCCCGCTGCTCGATCGCCACGAGGTGCTGCTCGACCTGCATTCCTTCCAGAGCGAGGGCGAGGCCTTCGCGATGATCGGGCCGCGCGACAACCAGGGCGCGCTCGAGCCTTTCTCGCGCGCCTTCGAGGAAGGGCAGCTGGCGTTGCACCTGGGTACGCCGCGCGTGGTCGAGGGCTGGCTCGACATCTATGCCGCCGGGCTCGCGCAGCGCGCCGGCGGACGGCCGGCCGACGAGGCGGCGCTGGCCTTCGGCTGGGGCACCAACGAATACATGCGCAGCCGCGGCGGCTACGGCGTCACGCTCGAATGCGGCCAGCACGAGGACCCGGCCGCGCCCGAGGTGGCGCATGCGGCGATCCTCGCCACGCTGCGGCTGCTGGGCATGCTGGCCCCCGATCCGCAGCGGCCGCCGCCTTCGCGGCCGTCGCTGCTGCGCCTCGTCAGCGTGACCGATCGGCTGCATGCGGACGACCGCTTCGTTCGCGAATGGGCCACCTTCGATCCGGTGGCGCGCGGCGAGCCGATCGGCGTGCGCGCGGATGGCAGCCTGCTGCGCGCCGAGCGCGACGGCGTCGTCGTGTTCCCGAACGCCGAGGCGCTGCCGGACACCGAATGGTTCTATTTCGCGGTGGAGAGCGAGCGCGACCTGACGCGCAAGCCCTGATCAGCTTCGCTTGGTCGCGATCAGCGGGCGCACGTCTGGTGCGTCGAGCCGCGGCCGGTCGGCCTCGACTTCGGCCAGCGCGGTCACTTCCTGCATGGTCGCCAGGCTGCGCAGCGTGAGCGCCTGATAGGTGCGCGTGCCCTCGAGCTTCCAGGCCACCTCCTGGTCGCTGAGCTCGCGCAACACCTTGGCGGGCACGCCGGCGGCGAGCGAGCGGGCCGGGATCTTCCTGCCGGCCGGCACGAAGGCGCAGGCCGCGACGATGGCCGCCTCGCCGATCTCGGCCTCGTCCATCACCACCGCGTTCATCCCCACCAGCGCATCGCGCCGCACCACGCAGCTGTGCAGCACCGCGCCGTGGCCGATGTGGCCGTTCTCCCCGACCACCGTGTCCTGGGCCGGGAAGCCGTGCAGCACGCAGGTGTCCTGCACGTTCGAGCCGCGCTCGAGCACGATGCGGCCGAAGTCGCCGCGCAGCACGGCGCAGGGCCCGACATAGCAGTCCGGTCCGACGATCACGTCGCCGATCAGCACCGCGGTCGGGTGGACGAAGGCGCTCGGGTCGACGACCGGCACCACCCCTTCGATGGAATAACAAGGCAAGGCGATCTCCGTTGGTGTTGGATGGAAACGAGGCTAAGGGTTATCCCTTGGCGATTTTGACTTGCATCAAGCCTTGGTCGATCCTATGATTAACCGACCGGTCAGTCAACGATACCTTTGACGCCGGTCAAGACCCCCGCCCCACGCCAAGACTCAAGACTGGAGACACAGCTTGTCCGATTCACTCGTGCTTGCCGCGCAGCAGGGCCCGGTCCTGACGCTGACGCTGAACCGTCCTGCCGCCCTCAACAGCTTCACCGAAGCCATGCACCAGGCACTGCGCCAGGCGCTCGATGCCGCGGCGGCCAACGCCGAAGTGCGTTGCGTGGTGCTCACGGGTGCCGGCCGCGGCTTCTGTGCCGGGCAGGATCTGGCCGATCCGATGGTCGCGCCCTCGGCGCCCGGCGAGCCGCCCAAGGACCTGGGGCGCACGATCGAGCTGCTCTACAAGCCGCTGGTGCAGCGGCTGCGCTCGATGCCGGTGCCGGTGATCGCCGCGGTCAACGGCGTGGCGGCCGGCGCGGGCGCCAACCTGGCGCTGAATTGCGACTTCGTGCTGGCCGGGCAATCGGCCAGCTTCATCCAGGCCTTCGCCAAGATCGGCCTCGTGCCCGACACCGGCGGCACCTGGCTGCTGCCGCGCATCGTGGGCCGCGCGCGCGCGCTGGGCCTGGCGATGCTGGGCGACAAGCTGCCCGCGGCCGAGGCCGAGCGCATCGGCCTGATCTGGAAGTGCGTCGATGACACGGCGCTGGCCGACGAGACCTCCAAGCTGGCGCAGCGCCTGGCGGCGATGCCCGTGAAGGCGCTGGCCGAGACGCGCGCCGCGATCGACGGTGCACAGCACCTCACGCTCGACCAGGCCCTCGACGCCGAGGCCCGGGTGCAGGCGCAGCTCGGGAGCGCCCACGACTACCTCGAAGGCGTCACTGCCTTCGGCGCCAAGCGCGCCCCTCTCTTCACCGATCGCTGAACAGAACCCACATGTCGAACATTGCCACCGAACCGACGCCCCAGGAAACCGCCGAGCTCGTGCGCGAGCGCATGTACGCCAACGACCGCGCGGTCCAGGGCCTGGGCATGGACGTGACCGAAGTCGCGCCGGGACAGGCCACGGTCACGATGACCGTGCGCGGCCACATGCTCAACGGCCACGCCACCTGCCATGGCGGCTTCCTCGCGGCGCTGGCCGACACCGCCTTCGCCTACGCTTGCAATTCCTACAACGAGCTCACCGTGGCCTCGGGCTTCTCGATCGACCTGGTGGCGCCGGCGCGCGAGGGCGACCTGCTGACCGCGCGCAGCTTCGAGCTGTCGAAGGCCGGCCGGACCGGCGTCTACGACAGCGAGATCACCAACCAGCGCGGTGAGCGTATCGCGATGTTCCGCGGCCGCTCCTACACCATCAAGGGCAAGCCGGCGGTCGCCGCCTGAGCCCGCCGAGGAGACACGAATGCCTGTCAAGCAACCCGCACCCGGCGACCTGGACGCCATCGAGACCGCCAGCCGCGACCAGATCGAGGCCCTGCAGCTGCAGCGCCTGCGCTGGACCCTGCAGCACGCCTACGACCACGTGCCGCACTACCGCCAGGCCTTCGACGCCAAGGGCGTGCACCCGGCCGACCTCAAGCAACTGAGCGACCTGGCGAAGTTCCCGTTCACGGCCAAGAAGGACCTGCGCGACAACTACCCCTTCGGCATGTTCGCGGTGCCGCGCCAGCAGGTGGCGCGCATTCATGCGTCCTCGGGCACCACCGGCAAGCCGACGGTGGTGGGCTACACCCGGCAGGACATCGACCACTGGGCCGACCTGGTGGCGCGCTCGATCCGCGCCGCCGGCGGACGGCGCGGCGACATCGTGCACGTGGCCTATGGCTACGGCCTCTTCACCGGCGGCCTCGGCGCCCACTATGGCGCCGAGCGCGCGGGCTGCACCGTGATCCCGATGTCGGGCGGACAGACCGAGAAGCAGGTGCAATTGATCCAGGATTTCCGGCCCGACATCATCATGGTCACGCCGAGCTACATGCAGGTGATCATCGAGGAGTTCGTGCGCCAGGGCATGGATCCGCGCGAGAGCTCGCTGACCGTCGGCATCTTCGGCGCCGAGCCCTGGACCGAAGCCATGCGGCACGAGATCGAGGGCAAGGCCGGCATCGACGCGGTCGACATCTACGGCCTCTCGGAAGTGATGGGCCCGGGCGTGGCCAGCGAATGCGTCGAGACCAAGGACGGCCCGGTGATCTGGGAAGACCATTTCTATCCCGAGATCGTCGACCCCGAAACCGGCGAGGTGCTGCCCGACGGTTCGGAGGGCGAGCTGGTCTTCACCTCGCTCACCAAGGAGGCGCTGCCGATCATCCGCTACCGCACGCGCGACCTCACGCGACTCTTGCCGCCGACCGCGCGCTCGTTCCGCCGCATGGGCAAGATCGTCGGCCGCTCCGACGACATGCTGATCATCCGCGGCGTCAACGTGTTCCCGACGCAGATCGAGGAGATCGTGCTGCAGCACGCCAAGCTCTCGGGCCAGTACCTCATCAGCGTCAGCCGCGACGGCCTGCTCGACACCGTGGAGGTGCAGTGCGAGTTGCAGCCGCTGGCGGCGGCTTCCACCGACGAGGCCGAGGTGCGCGAGATCACGCAGTGGCTGCAGCAGCGGATCAAGACCCTCGTGGGCATCACGACCCGGGTGAACGTGCTCAGGCCCGACGCCATCGAACGCACGCTGACCGGCAAGGCCCGGCGCGTGATCGATCAGCGGCCGCGCTGAGGGCGAACTCCCTTCCGGCCAAGTCAACCCACCGATCGAACCCTGTGAACCTCAAGACCCTCAGCGCCCTCTGCGTCGCACTCGCGCTGGCCGGCTGCGCCACGACGCCGCCGCCGTCCACCGGCACGGCCTCCGTCAAGCGCGACACCTACGGCGTGCCGCACGTGTATGCCGACGACGTGCGCGGCCTGTTCTACGGCTACGGCTACGTGGTCGCGGAAGACCGGCTGTTCCAGATGGAGATGGCGCGCCGTGCGGTGCTGGGCACCGTGTCCGAGGTGATGGGGCCGGCCTATGTGGCGCTCGACAAGGGCAGCCGCTCCAATTTCACCCCGGCGTCGATCCAGGCCCAGATGGCCAGGCTCTCCGCCGACGACAAGGCCATCTTCGACGGCTATGCGGCGGGCTTCAATGCGCGGGTCAACGAAGTGCTCGCGAACCGGGACACGCTGCTGCCCAAGCAATTCATCGACGCCGGCTTCGTGCCGAAGAACGACTGGACCGGTTACGACGTGGCGATGATCTGGGTCGGCACGATGGCCAACCGCTATTCGAACGCAAGCAGCGAGATCGCCAATCTCCGCTTGCTGGAGGTGCTCAAGAAGGCGCGTGGCGATACGGTCGGCCGACAGCTGTTCGACCAGATCCGCTGGGTAGAGGACCCGCTGGCGCCGACCACCGTGCCGCGTACCAGCGGCCGCTCGCAGGCCGCCGCGCTGCCCGCCGTCAGCGGAGGCAGCGATCCGCTGGCGCGGCTTGGCCCGGTCTCGCCCGAACTGCTGGTCGCCCGCAGCGATACCGACGCGGCGCGGCGCGGCGTCGCCCAACCCTGGGAGCGCCCGATCGCGAGCAACCTCTGGATCGCGGGCCCGGCGAAAACCAGCGACGGCAGCACGGTGCTGATCAACGGTCCGCAGTTCAACTGGTTCAATCCGGCCTATGTCTTCGCCATCGGCCTGCATGGGGCCGGCTACGACGTGACCGGCAACACGCCGTTTGCGCATCCTGTCGTGCTCTTCGGCACCAACGGCAAGATCGCCTGGGGCGCCACCGCGGGCCCGCTGGATGTCAACGACATGTACCAGGAGAAGCTCAACCCGGCGAACCCGCACGAATACGTCTTCAATGGCGCGATGCGCCCGATGAGCCGGCGCACCGAAGTCATCAAGGTCAAGGGCCAGGCCGACCAGAGCGTCGACGTGTACGCCACGGTGCACGGCATCGTCACCGACTTCGACCTCCCGAACCACACGGCCTACGCGATGAAGCGGAGCTGGGACGGCTACGAACTCGAGTCCCTGCTGGGCTGGATCCACTCCATGCAAGCCAGGAACTGGGACGAGTGGCTGGCCCAGGCGTCGCGCGTCGCGATCACCATCAACTGGTACTACGCCGACGCCGGCGGCAACATCGGCTATGTCTCGCCTGGCCGCCTGCCGATCCGGCCGGCGACACAGGACCTGCGCCTGCCGGCACTCGGCGATGGCACGATGGAGTGGCTGGGCATCCGGCCCTTCAGCGAGGATCCGAAGGTGTTCAATCCGGCGCAGGGCTTCGTTGCCAACTGGAACAACCAGTCGGCACCCGGCGCGGTCAGCGACGGCGGCAACTATGGCGCGGCAGACCGCGTCAACGAAATCACCGCCCGGCTCGAGGCCAAGCCCAGGCACACGCCCGACGAGCTGTGGGCGCTGACCCGCGCCACCGCCTACGCCGACACCAACGCGCGCTACTTCGTCCCCTTCATCGTCGAGGCCACCAAGGGCCTGCCGGCCGCCGACCCGGCGCGGCGCGGCGCACAGATCCTGGCGGGCTGGAACAAGCTGAATGACGACCCGTCCGAGCAGGGCGTCTACCAGAGCCCGGCCACCACGCTCATGATGACCTGGCTGCCCATCATCTACAGGAAGGTGCTGCAGGACGACCTTCCGCCCGAGGTGTTCGCGGCCTATGCGAACGGCGGCTACGCAGGCGCGACCCAGGTCGCCAGCATCCGCCCCGGCAACGGTTCGAAGCTGCTCTACAACGCATTGCTCGGCGCGAAGGCCGGGGTGCCGCAGACCTACGACTTCTTCAATGGCGAAGACAAGAACGCGGTCATCCGGGCCACGCTGGCGCAAGCCATGTCGGAGCTGACGGCCCGTTTCGGGACCGACACCGCCAAATGGCTGACGCCGGTCACGAAGCACGTCTTCCTGACCAGCAACTTCATCGGCGCGCCGCAGGCCGGCGCCGATGAGCTTCTGACGTTGCCGAGCTTCATGAACCGCGGCACGCAGAACGACAAGGTGGTGTTCGCGGCCGGCGCCGTTTCGATGTGCACGGCGGCGCCACCCGGCCAGAGCGGCTTCGTCGCKCCCGACGGCCGCAAGGCAGCGCACTACAGCGACCAGATGGTGCTGTTCAAGGATTTTGGCTGCAAGAGCGAATGGCTGACGCCGGCAGCCGTCGACCGGAATCTCGAGTCCAGCAAACAGCTGAAATACTGAAGTTTCTGAGCCCTTCAAGGAGATCAAGATGTACACGCAAGCCATGGATACGATGGGCAAGGAGCCCGGCGACGGCAAGAAGGCCGTGCGTTCCACCGAGGAACTGCAGCTCGAACAGCGCTTCGACGCCCGCATCGACGAAGGCGGCTTCATCGAGGCCAAGGACTGGATGCCCGAGCACTACCGCAAGACGCTGGTGCGCCAGATCAGCCAGCACGCGCATTCCGAGATCGTCGGCATGCTGCCCGAAGGCAACTGGATCACGCGCGCGCCCACGCTCAAGCGCAAGGCGATCCTGCTGGCCAAGGTGCAGGACGAGGCCGGCCACGGCCTCTACCTGTATTCGGCCGCCGAGACGCTCGGGACCTCGCGCGACCAGATGGTCGATGCGCTGCACTCGGGCCGCGCCAAGTACAGCTCGATCTTCAACTACCCCACGCTGACCTGGGCCGACATGGGCACGATCGGCTGGCTGGTCGACGGCGCCGCGATCATGAACCAGGTGCCGATCTGCCGCTGCTCGTACGCGCCGTATGCGCGCGCCATGATCCGCATCTGCCGCGAAGAGAGCTTCCACCAGCGCCAGGGCTTCGAGGCGCTGCTGACCATGATGCAGCAGGGCACCGAGGCGCAGAAGGCGATGGTGCAGGACGCGGTCAACCGCTGGTGGTGGCCCTCGATCATGATGTTCGGTCCGCCGGACGACCAGTCGCCGAACTCGGCGCAGTCGATGCGCTGGGGCATCAAGCGCTTCACCAACGACGATCTTCGCGCCAAGTTCATCGACGCGGCGATCGAGCAGGCCAAGGTGCTCGGCGTGACGCTGCCCGACCC
>NZ_JBFUCI010000187.1:0-11541 GCF_056405335.1 Variovorax sp. P1_H12_2 | reverse complement strand
GCGGTGGTCCGACCGCCAGCGAGCGAGATCGCTGTCAGACGGGCAGCGCGATCAGGTCGTGTCCCTCGGCGCCGACGATGCGGGCCCGGGTGAACTCGCCCACCTTGAGCGTCTTGCTGATCTTCTCGGGCGGAAGCAGCCGCACGATGCCGTCGATCTCGGGCGCGTCGGCGTAGGTCCGGCCGACGCCTCCCTTGCGCCCCATGCCCGGCGCCGAATCCACCAGCACCTGCATCGTGGCGCCGATGCGCTGACGCAGCTTGGCGATCGAGACGCTTTCGGCCACTTCCATGAAGCGCGCCCGACGGGCCTCGCGCTCGGCCTCGGGCAGCATGCCCGGGATGTCGTTCGCCGCGGCGCCCTGGACCGGGCTGTAGGCAAAGCAGCCCGCACGGTCGATCTCCGCCTCGCGGATGAAGCTCAGCAGGTGCTCGAATTCTTCTTCGGTCTCGCCGGGGAAACCGGCGATGAAGGTGCTGCGGATGACCAGCTCGGGGCAGACCTCGCGCCAGCGTGCGATGCGCTCCAAGTTCTTCTCGCCGCTGGCCGGACGCTTCATGCGCCGCAGCACGTCCGGATGGCTGTGCTGCAGCGGCACGTCGAGGTACGGCAGCACCTGGCCGCTCGCCATCAGGGGAATGACTTCGTCGACGCTCGGATAGGGGTAGACATAGTGCAGGCGCACCCAGGCGCCGTAGGGCTCGGCGATCTCGCCCAGCGTGCGCACCAATTCGAGCATGCGCGTCTTGACCGGCTTGCCGTCCCAGAAGCCGGTGCGGTACTTGAGGTCGACGCCGTAGGCCGAGGTGTCCTGGCTGATCACCAGCAGTTCCTTGACGCCGCCTTCGAACAGCGCCTTGGCCTCCGACAGCACATCGCCGACCGGCCGCGACACAAGGTCGCCGCGCATCGACGGAATGATGCAGAACGTGCAGCGGTGGTTGCAGCCTTCGCTGATCTTCAGGTAGGCGTAGTGGCGCGGCGTGAGCTTGAGCCCCGCGACGCCGAAGGCCTGCGGCACCAGGTCGATGAAGGGGTCGTGCGGCTTCGGCAGGTTGGCGTGCACCGCGTCCATCACTTCCTGGGTGGCATGCGGTCCGGTGACCGCCAGCACGCTCGGGTGCATCTGGCGCACCAGATTGCCGCCCTGCTCCCCGGTCTTCGCGCCCAGGCAGCCGGTGACGATCACCCGGCCGTTCTCGGCCAGGGCCTCGCCGATGGTGTCGAGGCTCTCCTTGACAGCGTCGTCGATGAAGCCGCAGGTGTTGACGATCACCAGGTCGGCGCCCTCGAAGGTCTTGGAGGTCTGGTAGCCCTCGGCGCTCAATTGCGTCAGGATCAGCTCGGAATCGGTCAGGGCCTTGGGGCATCCCAGGCTCACGAAACCGACTTTGGGGGCCGCAGGCGCGGCAATTCGTTCAGGGGAGGCAGCTTCGCTCATATCCCCCCATTGTCCCAGCTATCGGCCGGCGGGGCCGAATCAGGGGCGTTTCAGCCCGAACGCGCCCAAAACCTGCTCGGTGTTCTTCTGCATCTGCTCCTGCATCTGCAGGAAGACGTTCTTCGACTGCTCGACGTAGTTGCCCATCAGGCCCTGCAGCATCGGCGACTGCATCGCCATGAACCTGGACCACATCTCGGGTGTCAGGCCTTCGGCTTTCTCGCTCAGCTGCGCCTGCACCTCGGACATCGCCTGGATGTTCTTCTCGAGGTAGGGCCCCATGTAGCTCTGCATCGTCTGGCCATAGAAACGGATGATGCTGGCCAGCACCTGCTCGGTGAACATCGGCGCCCCGCCGGCCTCCTCCTCGAGGATGACCTGCAGCAGGATGCTGCGCGTCAGGTCGTCGCCGCTCTTGGCATCGCGCACCACGAACGAGGCCTTGTCCATGACCAGCCGCTTGATCTCGGCGAGCGTGATGTAGCTGGACGTTTCCGTGTCGTAGAGCCTTCGGTTCGGATACTTCTTGATCACCCGCTGGACCGGCTTGGCGCCGGACTTCTTGCTCTGCACTAGGAACTCCTTCAGGTTGGGCRCCGTGACGCGCGAGCAATTCTAGGGAGCGGCTTTGCTGCGCCGCGCCAAGGTTTACCCTGACCGGGAAGTCAGTGAATGCACGCAGCTGGCACGGCCGCTCCAAGACGGCCTGCGACGGCGGCGCCTCAATCGAGCGTGGTCGTGTATTCCGCGCCGCAGACCTTGCAGCTGCCGGACTCGGGGCGTTCGTCGGTCTCGTCGCGGTAATGCAGCGGGCTCTTGATGCCGTTGAAGACCCAGCAGCGCGGGCAATGCTCCTGCCCCGCCAGCGGCAGGTAGGCGCGGGCCCGCTGCTCGGCCCGCTCACGCGTGACGGGCACGCCCTGGCGCACCGTGCGCGCGACATCTTCGGCCGCCATGGTGCCGGCGCGGCCATTGGCGCGGTCGTTGAGCCCGTAGACCACCCGCGCGAATTCAAGCGGCGCCTGGCGCACCAGTGCTGCGATGCGGAGCTCTTCGAGCGAAGAATCGAACTCGGCCACGGGCGTGTTCATCGGTTCCCTGGATCAGATGCTGTGGGGGGTGACGGACAATCAAGTTACCACAACTGAAGTCGGACTTGCAGTCGCCGAATGCCATAGGCCCTCTCGGCACACCCGACCTCGCTGTGGGGCATTTGCTCTCGTACCGACGGACGCATCGTTCACACTTCGCCGTCTCTTTCCCTCCACCAGGCCGTGACCGGACTACGCCAAAAGATGAAATACAAGTCGCTCGAAGATTTCCTGAACTGCGCGCAAGCGCGCAATCCCGCCCAGCCCGAGTATCTGCAGGCCATCGCCGAAGTGATGAAGAGCCTGTGGCCGCACATCGAAAAGCATCCCGGCTATGCCGAGCACGGCTTGCTGGACCGGCTGATCGAACCCGAGCGGATCGTCATCTTCAGGGTCTCGTGGGTCGACGACAGCGGCCAGGTCCAGGTTCATCGCGGCTACCGCGTCCAACACAGTTCGGCGATCGGTCCGTACAAGGGCGGGCTGCGCTTTCACCCGTCGGTCAATCTCTCGATCCTGAAATTCCTCGCCTTCGAGCAGACCCTGAAGAACGCCCTGACCACCCTGCCCATGGGCGGCGGCAAGGGCGGCTCCGACTTCGACCCCAAGGGCCGCAGTCCGGGCGAGATCATGCGCTTTTGCCAGGCTTTCGTGACCGAGCTGTTCCGCCACATCGGGGCCGATCGGGACGTTCCGGCCGGGGACATCGGCGTCGGCGCCCGCGAGATCGGCTTCATGGCCGGCATGGTGAAGAAGCTCAGCAACGGCGCCGATTGCGTCTTCACCGGCAAGGGCCTGAGCTACGGCGGTTCGCTGATGCGCCCCGAAGCCACGGGCTACGGCACGGTGTACTTCGCCGAGGAGATGCTGCGGCAGAAGGGCCTCGGCTTCGAAGGCCTGCGMGTCGGCATCTCCGGTTCGGGCAACGTGGCCCAGTACGCAGTGGAAAAGGCCATGGCGTTGGGCGCCAAGGTGGTGACCGTCTCCGACTCGAGCGGCACCGTCTTCGACGAGGCCGGCTTCACGCCGGCCAAACTGGCGCAACTGATGGAGGTGAAGAACCACCTGTACGGGCGCGTGGGCGAATACGCCGAGCAGGTCGGGGCCCAGTTCCTTCCGGGGCGCAGCCCCTGGCATGTGCCGGTCGACGTGGCTCTGCCTTGCGCAACGCAGAACGAACTCGACAAGGACGATGCCGCCACGCTCGTGAAGAACGGCGTGCTGTGCGTCGCGGAAGGCGCCAACATGCCCTCCACGATGGCGGCCATCGAGACCTTCGAACACCACGGCGTTCTCTTCGCGCCCGGCAAGGCCAGCAATGCCGGCGGCGTGGCGACCTCCGGTCTGGAGATGAGCCAGAACGCCATGCGCATTTCCTGGCCGCGCGAGGAAGTGGATGCGCGACTGCGCTCGATCATGCGCAACATCCATGAGGACTGCATGCGGCACGGCCGCCGGGAGGACGGCACGGTCAGCTACGTCGATGGCGCCAACGTCGCCGGCTTCGTCAAGGTGGCGGACGCGATGCTGGCGCAAGGCGTGGTCTGATTCCGGCGCCGGTCTGAGCAGCCTGTGCCGGATCGCCCCGCAGCCACCGCGATGGCTGCGGGGCCTCCAGACACGGAACTGGCGCGCGTTCGCGCGGGATGACGCGACACGCGACCATGCGTCGCATGGCGACGCACGTCTGTGCGATTCGACGGGAACAGGGAGACGGCAGCCGCAAGACTTGCCGAGAAGAGAAAAAAATTTCCCCCGTGGGCCTGAAGACTGGTTCTCTTCAGAGGGGAAATTTGGTAGGCGCGATTGGACTCGAACCAACGACCCCCACCATGTCAAGGTGGTGCTCTAACCAGCTGAGCTACGCGCCTGAGGTTGTATTCGAGAGGCCGAAGTATAGCAGGCTCTTGAGGCACTTTTCAGCGGCGTCGTGCAGAACGCACACCGGCCACCGCGGCGACCACGCCGAGCACCTGCTTGAGCCGCGTGACATCGGCGATCTCGATCGTGAAAGTCATCCATGCGGTGCCCTTCACCGATTGGGTCTGCACGCCAATCACGTTCATCTTCTCGCGCGCGAGCACGTCCGAGATGTCACGCAGCAGGCCCTGCCGGTCGGCCGCCTCCACCGCGATGTCGACGGCGTAGACGGAGCCCGCATCGCCCTTCGGCGCACCCCACTCCACATCGATCACACGCTCGCCGTTCTGCGCCGCCATCGTGCGGAAGTTGCTGCAGTCCGAGCGATGCACGCTCACGCCATGGCCCTTGGTCACGAAGCCGCGGATGGCGTCCGGCGGCGCCGGCTTGCAGCACTTGGCGAGCTGCGTCATCAGCGACGAGACGCCGACCACCAGCACGCCGCCGCGGCCCGCCTGCTCGCTGCCGCGCGACTTCTTGATGATGACGCCGTCATCCGGTCCCGGCGCGGGCTCCGGCGGGCGCAGCAGCATCTCGATGTTGCGCAGCGAGAACTCGTCCTTGCCCACCACCTCGAACAGGTTGTCGGCCGACTTGAAGCCCAGCTGCGAGGCGAGGTCGTCGAGCTTGAGCGCGGTCTTGCCTTCGCGCTGCAGCAGCTTCTCGACCGCCTCGCGGCCACGCGCCACGGTCTCGTGCGTGATCTGCGCGTTGAACCAGGCGCGCACCTTGGCGCGCGCCCGATGGCTGGCCAGATAACCCAGGTCGGCATTGAGCCAGTCGCGCGACGGGCCGCCCTCCTTGACGGCGATGATCTCGACCGTCTGGCCGTTCTGCAGCGGYGTGTTGAGCGGCACCATCGCACCGTCGACGCGCGCGCCGCGGCAGCGGTGGCCGAGGCTGGTATGCACGGTGTAGGCGAAGTCGACCGCCGTCGCGCCCTGCGGCAGCTCGACGATCGCGGCGTCGGGTGTCAGCACGTAGATGCGGTCGTCGAACAGGCCCTGGCCGCGCTGACCGCCCGAGAGGTCGCGCTCCCAGGCCAGCAGTTGCCGCAGCACCGCGATCTTGGCGTCGTATTCACCGCTGGCCCAGACGCCCGCATAGCCCTTGTGGCCGGCCTCCTTGTAGGCCCAGTGCGCGGCCACGCCGTGCTCGGCATGGTCGTGCATCTGCTCGGTGCGGATCTGGATCTCGATCGGCTTGCCGACATGGCCGCCGACCACGTCGCGCACCACCGTGTGCAGCGACTGGTAGCCGTTGGGCTTCGGTCGCGCGATGTAGTCGTCGAACTCCTCGTCGATCGGCTGGAAGTGCGAGTGCACCCAGGCCAGCGCCGCATAGCAGTCCTTGACATCGGCCACCACGACGCGCAGCGCCATGATGTCGAACACCTGTTCGAAGTCGAGCGACTTGCCGCGCATCTTCTTGACGATGCTGTAGATGTTCTTCGGCCGCCCCTGCACCTTGGCCTGGATGCCCTCGGCGGCCAGGTCGCGTTCGAGGCGGACACGCAACTGCTCGACATAGCCTTCGCGCTCGATGCGCTTCTCGTCGAGCAGGCGCGCGATCAGCTTGTAGGTCTCGGGCTCGAGGAATCGAAAGGACAGGTCTTCGATTTCCCACTTGACCTGCCAGATGCCCAGCCGGTTCGCCAGCGGCGCGAACACCTGCAGCGATTCGCGCGCCACGTTCTCGGGCAGCGGCTGCTTGCTGGCCGCTGCGTGCCGCAGGGTCTGCAGCCGCGAAGCCAGTCTCAGCATCACCACGCGCAAGTCGCGCGAGAACGCCAGCAGCATCTTGCGCACGTTCTCGGTCTGCGTGCCGGCACCGTCGGCCAGATGGGCGTTGGCGGCGGCCGTGCGGGCCTGCTTTTGCACGTGCACGAGCTTGGTGGTCTCGACCGCGAGCGCCGCGAAGTTGTCGCCGAACACCTTGGCGATCACCTCCTGCGGACGGTTCAGGTGCTGGCACGAATAGACCAGGTAGCTGGCGGCCTGCATGGCTTCGGAGCCGCCCATCGCGCGAACGATCGCGGCCACCGCATCGGCATGCGCGAGCGTGTTCTCGCCGGTGTCCAGCGTTTCGTCGGCGATCAGGGGCTCGGCGAAGGCGCGCGCGCGGGCCAGCATGTTCTCCATCACCGGCGTGCGCTCGGCGGTCGCCGCGGACAGCGGGTAGTCGACCACCAGCGAGTCGGACGGCGCGGACGCGTGCAGGTTGGACTGTTCGCGCTTCACGGGTTCGACCGCCTCGAAAGCGACTGCCGTCCGGCAAGCCCGCGAGCTTCACGAGGAACGTGAGAAAAGGCGGGCTCGATCATGGAAAGGGCGGAATCTCGATGAAGATAATGGGCTCGTTGCATCCTAATTCATTCGGAGATTGTCATCATGCTCAAAGGCAAAACCGCGCTTGTCACGGGGTCCACCAGTGGCATCGGGCTCGGCATCGCGAAAGCGCTCGCCGGCCAAGGCGCGAACATCGTTCTCAACGGCTTCGGCGATGCGGAGGGACCGAAGTCCGAGATCGCCGCGCTCGGCGTGAAGGTCGAGCACCACGGCGCCGACATGAGCCGCGCCGCCGACATCGAGGACATGATGAAGTTCGCCGCCAGCCGCTTCGGCCGCGTCGACGTGCTCGTGAACAACGCCGGTATCCAGCATGTCGCGAAGGTCGAGGACTTTCCGGTGGAGCGCTGGGACGCGGTGATCGCGATCAATCTCACGAGCGCCTTCCACACCACGCGTCTGGCCGTGCCGGCGATGCGCGAAGCCAACTGGGGCCGCATCATCAACATCGCCTCCGCGCATGGCCTGGTGGCCTCGGCGCAGAAGTCGGCCTATGTCGCAGCCAAGCACGGAATCGTCGGCCTCACCAAGTCGGTGGCGCTCGAGACCGCCACCACCGGCGTCACCAGCAACGCGATCTGCCCGGGCTGGGTGCTGACCGCGCTGGTGCAAAAGCAGATCGACGACCGCTCGGCGCGCGAGGACATTTCGCTGGCGCAGGCGCAGAACGAACTGCTGGGCGAAAAGCAGCCTTCGCTGCAGTTCACCACGGTGGAGCAACTGGCCGGTCTCGCGGTGTTCCTGTGCTCGCCGGCGGCCGACCAGGTGCGCGGCGTCGCCTGGCAGGTGGACGGCGGCTGGACCGCCCAGTAGCCGCGCCCTGCCCGGCTGCCCGCGGCTACTTCAGCTGCACCGAGCCCGAGACGTTGACCACCACGTTGGCCTTGCCGGGCTCGATCGGCACCGGGGCGTCGGAGGCGGACTTCGCCGCCRCTTCCATCGCCATCATGCGCGGCTGCACGGGGCCGCCGAGATGGGCGTTGACCGCCACTTCGCGCAGCGTGTAGCCGCTGAAGCCGAAGCGCTTGGCGAGCTCGTCGGCCCGCTGCTTGAAGTTGTCGATCGCCACGGCCTGCGCCTCGGTCTGGGTCTTCGCCTGCTGTTCGCGGCTCAGGCCGAAGCCGATGTTGGCGATCGTCAGCGTGTTGATCCGGGCCGCGGTCTGAGTGATGCGCGGGAAGTCCCGGCCCTCGAGCACCAGCGAAGCCGTCCCGCGCCAGCCGGTCATCTTGCCATCGCGGCTGTAGCGCGGCGMCAGATTGAAATTGCCGGTGCGAACGTCGAGCTGGCCCGGCTGGGCGTTCTTGCGCGCCTCGGCCAGCGCAGCGTCGAGCGCGGTGCGCAGCTGCGCCTGCACCGTCGCCGCATCCGCCGCCTCGCGCGTGGTGTTGAGCGTCATGCTCAGCAGGTCCTGCTGCACCTCGACCGTCGAATCGGCCGACAGCTGAAGCACGTTCTGGGGCGCAGGCAAGGTCACGCCCTGGGCCCAGGCGGCGCCGGCGCCCATCAAGACGGCACAGGCCGCCATCCATTTGACATTGTTCAAATCAGCAAATCCTCGGATGGAAGAAAGGAAGGCCCCGACAGGCCGCGGCTCAGGGCCGCTGGCTGCGCGGGGTGGTCAGCGCGCCCTTGGACGGCGCGTCCGGCATCATGCGCTCCGCCGGCTGCGACTCTGCCGACCGCACGACGCCCGGCGCCGGCGCCCACTGCTGGCGCACCTGCTGGCGCAGTTGGGCCAGCTCGGCGGGCGACAGGCGCCGCCCGGCGCCGCCATCTCGCGCTTCGACACGCGGGGCGCCGCCCACGCCCAGCATCCCGGCGGAACCGGCCCAGGTCGGCAAGCCCCAGGAGGCAAGCAGCAATGACAGCACGAGGAAGTTGGATTTCATGGCGACAAAAGGTGACGACAGGTCACTGTGCCATTGCCTTGCGAGGCTCAGACGTCCCGACCGCTAGCGTCCGCAAGTTTTGTAACTTAGTGTCAACACCTACCCCAAAGCCGGCCAATGGACCCTTAACGGCTTCAGAATTGGCGCTGTTACAAATTCGGCGTTGTGAAAATGAATCAAGCTCCCGCTCGCACAGACAAGATCGTGATCGTCGACGACGACGCACGCATCCGCGACCTGCTGCGTCGCTACCTGACCCAGGAAGGTTTCGAGGTCATCGTGGCGGAAGACGGCAAGGCTCTCAACCGCATCCTGCTGCGCGACACGGTCGACCTGATCGTGCTCGATCTCATGATGCCCGGCGAGGACGGCCTTTCGGTCTGCCGCCGCCTGCGTGCGGCCAACGACCGCACGCCCATCATCATGCTGACCGCCAAGGGCGAGGACGTCGACCGCATCGTCGGGCTCGAAGTCGGCGCAGACGACTATCTCGGCAAACCCTTCAACCCGCGCGAACTGCTGGCCCGGGTGCATGCGGTGCTGCGCCGGCGGCCGCCGCTGGAGGCGCCCGGTGCCCCGTCGACCGACAACGAGACCGTGAACTTCGGCCCCTTCAGCTTCGACCTCGGCTCGCGCACCCTCAAGAAGGACGGCGAAGAGCTCTCGYTGACCACCGGCGAGTTCGCGATGCTGAAGGCGCTGGTCCGCCATCCGCGGCAGCCGCTGTCGCGCGAGAAACTGGCGCAGCTGGCGCGCGGGCGCGAATTCGAGCCCTTCGACCGCAGCCTGGACGTGCAGATCTCGCGCCTGCGCAAACTGGTCGAATCCGACGCCGCGGCGCCGCGCTACATCCAGACGGTCTGGGGCGTCGGCTACGTGTTCGTGCCGGACGGCACGACCTGAAGCGCTGACGGACGTGGCCGCAGGCATCGGCCCCCAGACCACCCAGCCCAGCCCGCTCGAGGACAGCACCCAGGGCACGCTGCCGAGCCCTCTGGGCAGCATCGGCGCGCGCCGGCGCAGGAAGCGGCTGCACCTGGGGCTCAGTCTCTTCTGGCGCACCTTCTTCCTGCTGGTGCTGCTGCTGGTCGGCTGCACGGTGGCCTGGCTGCAGACCTTCCGCGCGCTGGAGTACGAGCCGCGCGCGATCCAGACCGCCCACCAGATCGCCTCGCTGGTGAACCTGACGCGCGCGGCGCTGGTGTACTCCGACGCCATCACGCGCGTGTCGCTGATCAAGACCCTGGCCGACCAGGAAGGCGTGCGGATCCTGCCGCGCGAGCCTGGCGACCGTTTCATGCCCTACACCAGCGGTGCGCTCGACCAGCGGGTGACCGAGGAGCTGATCGCGCGGCTCGGCGAAGGCACCACCGTCGCGAGCCGCGTCAACGAGGAGTCGGGCCTGTGGATCGGCTTCACGATCGAGAGCGACACCTACTGGCTGCTGGTCGACCCGACGCGCTTCAGCCGCCTCGACCGCCGCACCTGGATGATCTGGCTGGCGACCACGATGGCGCTCTCGCTGGCCGGCGCGGCGTTGATCACCCGGCTGATCAACCGGCCGCTGAAGCAGCTGTCGCAGGCCACGCTGCAGGTGCGCGAGGGCGAGTACGAGGCGCACCGACTCGACGAACGGGCCCGCACCAACGAGATCCGGGCGGTCAACGTCGGCTTCAACCGGATGGCCGACCAGCTCGCCAAGATCGAGCAGGATCGCGCCGTGATGCTGGCCGGCATCTCGCACGACCTGCGCACGCCGCTGGCGCGGCTGCGGCTCGAGACCGAGATGAGCGTGGCCGACGAGGACGCGCGCGACCACATGGCGGCCGACATCGCGCAGCTCGACGCGATCATCGACAAGTTCCTCGACTACGCGCGGCCCGACCACGTCGACTTCCGGCCGGTGCTGCTGCGCGACGTGATCGACGCCTGCACCTACGCGGTGCAGGACCACGAGGACATCAAGATCACGGTTGACGTGCCGGCCGACCTGCGGGTGATGGCCGACGAGGTCGAGCTGCAGCGGGTGATCTCCAACCTGGTCGAGAACGCTCGCCGCTACGGCAAGACGCCTTCCACCGGCGTCGCCGACATCATGATCCAGGCCCAGGCGCACAACGACGCGGTGCTGATCAAGGTGCGTGACCACGGCGCCGGCGTCGCACCCTCGATGCTGTCGCAGCTGAGCAAGCCCTTCTTCCGCGGCGATGTGGCGCGCACCTCGGCGGCCGGCGCCGGCCTCGGGCTGTCGATCGTGACCAAGAACATCGAGCGCATGGGCGGCACCTTCGCGCTCACCAGCACGCCGGGGCGCGGCTTGGCGGCGCACATCCGGATGCCGCGCGCGGCCTCGGTCAAGCCCGACGCCGCGGCGGCCAAGGACAAGCCGGGATCCGCGACCGCGCCGAACCACAAGGCCTGACGGGCTGGCCCCGACGCTGCGTCACTTCGTGTCATGCCGCCTTGCGCCGCGGCTCGCGCGCCGCGCYGCTGATTTCTTCCACCACGTCGGCCAGGATCTCGAATGCCGGCCTGATCCTCTCGCTCGGCACACAGCCGTAGCCGAGCAGCAGCCCGGCCTGGGCGGCCTTGGCCGTGCTGTAGTAGGCGCTCAGCGGCCGGGCGATGATGCCGCGCTCCATGGCCTCGCGGCACACCGCCCAGTCGTCGCGCAGCTGCGGCAGGCCCAGCACCAGATGCAGGCCAGCCTCGTCGCCCATCACCGGCAAGGCTTCGCCGAAGCGGCGCTCGACGGCGGCGATCAGCAGGCTGCGCCGCTCGGCGTAGAGGCCGCGCATGCGCCGGATATGCGAGGTGAGGTAACCCTCGTTGATGAACTCCGCCAGCAC
>NZ_JBFUCI010000186.1:0-11562 GCF_056405335.1 Variovorax sp. P1_H12_2 | reverse complement strand
GTCGAGGGTGTGCCCAATGCGCTCCGAGAAGCGGGCGACCGACTTGGCCGCCACCCGTTCGCTGACACTCACCGGGATCAGCGTCGTGAGCCAGGCGCCTGCGCCCAGCGGCTCGCCCTCCAGCTTGCGAGGGCGTGAGGTTGGCGTGTAGCCCACGATCGCCTCTCGCTTGCCGGCCCCCTCGAGCAGGTCGTAAAGATCGCGGAACAGGATGAACGAGGTGTCGTTCTGGTGCGCCGACCAGTTCGCCACCGGGAGGAAGTCCACCAGGTGGATGAGCTGGTAGTTCAGCGCGATCCAGAGATCCTCGCCGCTCATCGTGATCGGCTGGTTGTCGATCACCCGGTGAAATGTGATCGAGGCGATCGCATCGGCGCGGTGGACGTTTCTCCGGAGCTCCCGGCGCAGTGGGCCGGCGAAGAGCAGCCGCAGCACGGAGGGAAAGGCCTCGGTCTGCGTCCACTCCGAGTGTGTCATCAACTCGCGGAGCGCCGGGATCTTGTCGGCCGGCATCGCAAAGGTGTTGGTGCCAGTTCCAAGGATCGAGTGCAGCAGCATCACCAGGGGGGACTGCCGGGGGTAGTGCTGCACGCTGTACTCGAAGCAGAAGTACAGGTGGTCGAGGAACGAGCCGTCGGCGTGCTCCACATCGAAGTCGCACTCGCTCACCAGGAACTGCATCAGCTCCGGGCTCACCTCGGGGAGCGGGTGCGCCGCGCGGGCGGCCGCGTACTCGGCCTGCACTGCCTGGGCGGCAGCGGCGTCCCAGTGGGCCTCCTTGCCCACCCGGGTGGTCATCACGAAGCGGGCGGCATTGCCCTCGAGGGTCTTKAAGATGGTGCGATCGAGGTCGAAGTCCGGGATCGGCTCGACCAGGACCTTGCCCGTGTGGTCAATGGCGGCGCCACGGGCGATGGCGGCCTTGCGTTGGGTCGTCGGGTCGGGACGCTCGGCGGCGGACTGTTTCATTGGGTTCGCGGGCACGAACCAAGTGTAGAGGAAGTCGGCGCTGCGGATGCCCGGCCACGCAAGAATGCACGGATGCCCGCGTCGCATCGTCATAAGGACGGCTTATCGAAATTGAACAGAAGTGGTGGTTCCGAAGATGGGGTGTACCTGCCGATACTGGTCCTTCCCTGAGCAACAAATCTGACGGAGACCTCCACCATGACAACGACGCTTCGCATGGGCTTCTGGTGCGGACTGGCCATCGCCGCCACCAGCCACTGCGCATTCGCACAGACCCCGCCCGCCTGGCCGGTCAAGCCGATACGGCTGATCGTGCCTTTTTCGGCCGGAGGCGCCAATGATCTGATGGCACGGGTGGCAGCGGAAGGCGCATCCAAGGCGCTGGGGCAACCCGTCATCGTCGAGAACAAACCCGGCGGCGCCACCAGCCTCGGCGCCGACATCGCTGCCAAGTCGGCGCCCGACGGCTACACATTCCTGGTGAGCGCCGCGGGCGTGATCTCGAACAGCATGATCAAGAAGAACCTGCCGTACAAGGACGGCGACCTGACGCCGGTCGTCATGATCGGCCTGGCGCCCTCGGTGGTGCTCGTGGCCGCGGATGCCCCCTACAAGGATCTCAAGGAGTTCATCGCTGCTTCGCGCACGGGCCAGGGCTTCCATTGGGCAACTGCCGGCACCGGGAGCACGCCTCACTTCGTGGCCGGCATCCTGCAGACCAAGTACGGCGCAAAGCTGGATGTCGTTCCCTACAAGAGCGGCTCGGAGTCGATCACCGCGGTGATCGGCAAGCAGGTCGAGGCGACCTCCGAAGCCAGCATCGTCGCGCTGCCCTACATCACCAGCGGGAAGCTCAAGGCCCTGGCCGACACGTGGACTACGCGCATCTCTGCCTATCCGCAACTCTCGACGGCCACCGAGCAAGGCTTCGGCGACATACGCATCGCGCACTGGGCAGGTATCCACGCGCCAGCCGGAACGCCAGCCGCGATTCTCGACAAGATGAGTGATGCCGTGGACAAGGCAATGAAGACGCCTGAAGTCATCGATCGACTCAAGAAAGTCGGTATCGAGCCGATCGGCGGTACACGCGCCGCCTTCGTCAAGTTCGTCGACGAAGAGCGCAGTCGTCTTGGCGCGGTCGTCAAGGCGACCGGCATGCGGGACGAATGATGAGCGAGATCCATCCAGGTACCCGGTTGCGACAGCTTGTCAATGCGCGCCGCGGCTTGATGGTTCCCGGCGCGGCCAACGCACTGGCGGCCCGGGTGATCGAGCATCTCGGCTTCGAAGCCGTGTACTTGAGCGGTGCCGGCCTGACCAACACCTTCTACGGCATGCCCGATCTCGGCTTTGTCGGCTTGACTGACATTGCCCAGCACACCGCCGCGATCCGCGACGCAGTGGCACTGCCCATCGTCGTGGACGCCGATACAGGTTTCGGCAACGCCCTGAACGTACGCCATGCCGTGCGCACCCTGGAGCGCGCCGGGGCCAACGCGATCCAGCTCGAAGACCAGGCGATGCCGAAGAAGTGCGGTCACTTCGAGGGCAAATCCATCATCACGCAGCAGGAGATGGTGGGCAAGGTCAAGGCCGCGGTCGATGCGCGGCGGCACCCCGACTTTCTGGTCATTGCACGGACGGACGCGGCCGGCGTGGAAGGCATCGATGAAGCCATCTCGCGGGCCGTCGCCTATGCGGAGGCTGGCGCAGACATCACCTTCGTCGAAGCGCCCGAATCACTGGAGGCCCTGCGGCGCATCCCGACGGAGATTCCCTGCCCGCAAGTGGTCAACGTGGTGATCGGCGGCAAGACTCCCACGCTCACGGCGGCCGAGTTCGCCGCCATGGGTTTCGGCCTGGTGCTGTACGCCAACGCCGCCCTGCAGGGCGCCGTGCGAGGGATGACGCAGGCGCTCCAGACCTTGCACAGCGTCGGGAAACTCGAGGAATCGAGCGGACTGGTTGCCACCTTTGCCGAACGCCAGGCGCTGGTTCGCAAGAATGACTTCGATGCGCTCGAGCGACGCTATGCTTGAATCTTCCGCCACGCGCACCGCTGTCGACAGTCATGCGCATGTGTTCGTGCACGGCCTGCCGCTGGCGCCGCGCCGGCGCCACGCCCCGGCGTACGACGCAACGCTCGCCGACTACCTGTCCCTCCTCGACAGGCACGGCGTGTCGCACGGCGTTCTGGTGCAGCCGAGCTTCCTCGGAACCGACAATTCGTTCCTGCTCGACGCGTTGCGGCGCGAACCAATCCGTTTGCGCGGCGTGGTCATGCTCGATCCATCGTCGAGCGCGCAGCAACTCCACGAACTGGACGTCCTGGGTGTCCGTGGCGTCCGGCTGAACCTCGTCGGGCTTCCCATCCCCGATCTGCGCGGCGAGCGCTGGTCCGGTTTTCTTGCAAGACTCCATGCGCTTGACTGGCACGTGGAAGTGCATCGGGAGGCGGTTGATCTCAGGCCGTGCGTCGAGCCGCTGCTGCTCGCGGGTTGCAAGGTCGTCGTTGACCACTTCGGGAGGCCGAATGCCAATGTCGAAGGAAGCGACGGCGGATTCGAATGGCTGCTGGCCCAGGCCGCGACGGGGCGCGTGTGGGTCAAGCTTGCGGCCGCCTATCGAAGCTGGGATCAAGAGGAGGGGGCGCAGGCCACCGCGGCAGCGGCTGCCCTGCTTGCGCATTTCGGACCTGAACGCCTGGTCTGGGGAAGCGACTGGCCCAACACGCAGCATCGGGATCGGGCCAGTTTTGCGTCGGCCCGGCGGGCGCTCGACACATGGATTCCTGATCCGGAGGCACGCAGGCGCATCCTTGTCGACACGCCCGCAGAGCTTTTTCGCTTCAGCTGAAGATCCAGCCGTCAGCCCCAGAATCACAATCGAGAGACAACATGACTTTTTCAGTTCTTGGCCGCGCGCTGATGGTTTGCGCAACGCTCTGCACCGGCGGCTGGGCTGCGGCGCAGGACTATCCCGCCAGGCCGATCAAATTGATCGTGACCTACCCGCCGGGCGGTACCGTGGATGCGGTCGCGCGCATCATCGCGCCCCCGCTGGCCATGCGGCTCGGTCAGCCCGTCGTCATCGACAATCGCGGTGGCGCTGGCGGCATGATCGGCGGGGATCTTGCAGCGAAGAGCGCTCCGGATGGATACACGCTCATGCTTGACGCGTCGAATCACGCGCAGAACCCCGCACTGCATAGCAAGATGCCGTTCGACACCCTGGGTGCTTTCGCGCCGGTGTCGTTGCTGGTCAAGGTGCCCAACGTGCTGCTGGTGAATCCCGCGTACCCGGTGCACACGGTGTCGGACCTGATCGCGCGCGCCAAGGCCAGGCCTGGCGAAGTCAACTACGCGTCGTCGGGCAACGGCTCGTCACCGCACCAGGCCGCCGAGCTGTTCGATTCGATGGCCAAGACCCGCATGACGCATGTCGCCTACAAGGGGGGCGGACCCGCGCTCACCGATGTGATGGCGGGGCAGGTTCCGGTGTTCTTTGCCAGTCTGGGCTCCTCGCTGCCGTACATCAAGAGCGAGAAGCTGCGTGCGGTCGCCGTGGCGGGCAAGAGCCGGTCGGCCGTGCTGCCGAATGTGCCGACGATTGCGGAGTCCGGATTGCCGGGCTACGAGATGTACGAGTGGAATGCCGTGTTCGCGCCGGCCGGCACGCCCGCGCCGATCATCGACAAGGTGTCGAAGGCCCTCGCCGCCGTCATCAAGGAGCCGGACGTCAATGCCCGTCTGGTGGCGCTGGGGGCAGAAACCATCGGATCGACGCCTGCGGAGCTGGACACCTTCCGAAGAGCGGAAATGGCCAAGTGGACGCGCGTTGCCAAGGAAAACAACATCCGTCTCGACTAGGGCCTGTGAACAGGCCCTAGAGCATGTCCGCGAACACGTCTGCCAAGGTGGGGCGAGAGCGCGCCCGCCACAGTGCACTGAGATCGAAGCGCGGAAGTTCGTCGCCGTCGCGAACGGTGGCGTAACGCACGCCCTCGTGCCCAAGCGCCCGTACCGACTCCGGCAGCAGGGACCATCCCAGGCCGGCGGCGACGCAAGCCAGCACGGTGAGCGTTCGGTTGGCGTCTTGCACCACCCTGGTGTCGTGGCCGTGGCGGCGGAACACACCCAGCAATTCGGCGCGCAATGCGGGCATCTGCGATTCCGGAAACCAGACCAACCCCTGTGCGGCAACGTCGGCCAGCGAGACAGTGCCGTCCTTGGCGAGGGCATAGGTCGCAGGCACCACCGCGATGAGCTTGTCGTGCCCAAGCTGACGCTCGTGCAACTTGACCGCCAGCGAGACCGGGGGGTGGAGCAGCGCGACGTCGATCGTCCCGTTMTCGAGCGCCACCACCTGTTCGGCGTTGCTCATCTCCCGCAGTACCACCGCCACCTGGGGGTATTCACGACGCAAACGATCGAGCGCATGCGGAAGCACCTTGTAGACGGCGTGCGTCACGAATCCGACGATCAGCCTGCCGCCCCGTCCCTGTGCGATCGCGCGAGCCCGGTCAGCGGCCGCATCGCCATGGGCCAGGCTGGCACGCAAGTCTTCAACGACGGCATGCCCTGCGTCCGTCAACAGGGCGCCGCGCCGCGTCCGCTCGAAGAGCTTGACGCCCAGCTCCTGCTCGATGCGATTGAGCGTCTGCGTCAGTGCTGGCTGTGCCTGGCCCAACCGCTCGGCAGCCCGGGTCAGGCTGCCGGCATCCGCGACGGCGACGATGCAACGCATCTGGCGAGTGTCCATGACCTGATTCCAAAGAGTCGCTGTTCAGCATGACGGTGCAGCGATTGTGGCGGCATCGAGCAGCGAGCGCCACGGCTGCAGACGCTCGTGCGCCAATGAACACAACCCGCCGCTCGCCGGTGTCCGCTGTCCGACGAACCGAGCGTTGTCAGGACCTCGCCCTACGCGCCAAGCCTGCGGCTTCAGGTCGCACCGGGCCGGTAAACTCGATCGCCTTTGCATTCGGCGCGGATGACGGCAGACTGTCGAGGTCTGGAGGTCATTTATGTACGCCTGCGAAACCATGGCGGACGGCTCGCAAGTGAGCCGTGCCATCTGCCTTTGTCATCGGCCCGAGGTCGGGAGGCTGACCCGACTGATCAACGCGGACCTGTCGAGGCGCGGCTTCGTCGCCGGCATGGCCGCCTCGGTCGCGGCGCTGGGGCTTCCTTTCGGTGCCATCGCACAGCCCGCGCCAGCGACGCCGGCGAGGCCGATCCTGCTCACCAATTTCCGGCTCTTCGATGGCAAGGGCGCGACGCTGCGCGACGGCTTGCACCTCGTGGTCGAGGGGGACCGGATCAAATCGGTGGGCAGCGGCGCGCCGGCCGCGCCGGCGGGCGCTCAGACGATCAACTGCGGCGGCCGGGTTGTCATGCCCGGAATGATCGATGCCCATTGGCATTCGATGTTTGCAGCCTTGCCGCTCCAGGTGCTGCTGCAAGGCAACATCGGCTACATCCACGTCGCGGCCAGCGGGGAAGCCCAACGCACACTGCTCAGGGGTTTCACGACCGTGCGTGACCTGGGGGGTCCGGCGTTCGCATTCAAGCAGGCGATCGACCAGGGCCTGACGCCGGGCCCGCGCATCTACCCTTCCGGCGCAATGATCACCGGCACCGGTGGACACGGCGACCTGCGCCCCTTGTCCGACGTGCCGCGAAACCCGGGCACCCTGAGCTTCACGGAGCAGACTGGCGCCGCGGCCATCGTCGACAGCCCGGACGAGATCCGGCTGCGTGTGCGCGAGCAACTGACGCAGGGCGCATCGCAGATCAAGCTCGTGGGCGGCGGCGGCGTCTCTTCGCCGCGCAGTCCCCTGGATCTGACGACGCTGTCGGAGGCGGAGTTGCGGGCAGGCGTGGAGGCAGCGAGAGACTGGAATACCTATGCCACGGTGCATGCCTATGCGCCAACGACCGTGCAACGCGCCATCACGGCAGGCGCCCGCTGCGTCGAGCACGCGCATCTGATGGACGAGACGACCGCGAAGATGATGGCCGACAAGGGCGTCTGGCTGAGCATCCAGCCGTTCCTGTCGGACGAAGACACGGGCCCTCTGGGCGGCCCGAACCGGGTGGCGGCGCTCCAGGTGTTCGCGGGAACCGACAACGCCTACAGGCTCGCCAGGAAGCACAAGATCAAGACCGCGTGGGGCTCGGACATGCTGTTCTCCCCGGCGCTGGCGACCCGCCAGGGCACGATGCTGACACATCTGACGAAGTGGTACTCGAACAGCGAGATCCTCACCATGGCCACATCCACCAATGCGGAACTGCTGCGTCTTTCAGGGCCGCGCAATCCCTATCCTGGAAAACTGGGCGTCATCGAGGAAGGCGCGTATGCGGATCTGCTGCTCGTCGACGGCAATCCCGTCGAGAACATCGCGCTGCTTGCGAATCCCGACAGCAGCCTTCTGATCGTCATGAAGGACGGCAGGATCCACAAGAACACGCTGAAGGCATAGCGGGCGCGCCTCAGCCCACCCAGGCCTGCACTTCGATTTCGACGCGCGCTCCCTTGTAGAGCTCGGCCTGCACGGTCGAGCGCGTGGGCAGGGCACCCGCGAAATGCTTCGCGTATTCTTCGTTGAATGCGGCGAACTCGCCCAGGTCCGCAAGCCACACGGTGACGCGCACCACGTCGCTCATGCGCGCGCCGCATTCGCCGAGCGTGAGGGCCACGCGTTCCAGCACGGCCTTCGTCTGGGCCTGGATGCCGCCCTCGACGATGTTGGCCTGCGCATCCATCGCGAGCACGCCCGAGAGAAACAGAAAACCACCTGCGCGCACGGCCTTCGAGAACGGAACAGGCAGGGGAGTCGGGTAGCGTTCGATGCTCATGTGGTTTCCTTGTGGTCCTTGCGCACGATCACCTGCCCGTTGCGTGCCCCGCTGTGCACGCCGTGCTGCCAGGTGACGGCGCCATTCACGATCACCGCGTCGATGCCTTCGGCCGGCCGCGTCGGCGTTTCGTAGGTCGCGCTGTCGCGCACCGTCGCGGGGTTGAAGATCACCACATCGGCGTGGTGGCCCGGCTTCAGCGTGCCGCGCTCGTGCAGCCCGAAGTTGCGGGCCGTGAGCCCGGTCATCTTCCACACCGCCGTCTCCAGCGGGAACAGGCCGATGTCGCGGCTGTAGTGGCCCAGCACACGCGGGAAGGTGCCCCACAGCCGCGGATGCGGCTTCTCGCCGAGCGGGATGCCGTCCGAGCCGATCATGGTCTCGTCGAACGCGAGGACGCGCTCCACGTCGTCCTCGTCCATCATGAAATAGATCGCGCTGCCGGGCTGGAGCCGCCGTGCCGCATCCTCGCCCGACACGCCCCATTCGGCCGCGATGTCCTTCAGGTCGCGGCCCGCGCACTCGGGATGCGGCACGCTCGAGGCGATCAGCACGCGGCCTTCCATCATCCCGCGGTCGGTGCGGATCATGGTGGAGCCGGCCGTGTACGGGTAGCAGTCGAGCCCGATGCACTGGTGCTGCATCGCTTCCTTGATGAAGGGCAGCGTGACTTTGGTCTTGCCGAAGTTCTGCACGTTCTGCACCTTGTGGTGCGACACCACCACCGGGATGTCGAGCGCGCGGCCGATGTGGAAGGTCTCTTCGAGCGACTCCATCACGCGGTCGCTTTCGTCGCGCATGTGGGTCACGTAGAGCGCCTTGCGCGCCGTGAGCGGGCGGCCGACCTCGATGATCTCCTCGGTCGTGGCCTTCACGGCGGGCGGGTAGAAGGTGCCGGTCGACAGGCCGATCGCGCCGGCCTGCATGGCTTCCTCGACCAGCGCCTGCATGGCTGCGATCTCCGTATCGTTCGCGGGCCGGTCGAGGTCGGACATGACCACGGCGCGCAAGGTCGAATGGCCGACCATCGCCGCCACGTTCACCGACGAGGGCGTGGCGCGCAGTGCGTCGAGGTAGGCCGCGAAGGTCGTGAAGCGGCCTTCGGCCGGGGAGTCGAGCAGGCTCAACGGCATCGGCAGGTCCATGTCCGGGCGCAGCGGCGCCGCGCTGATGCCGCAGTTGCCCGCGATCACCGTGGTCACGCCCTGCGACACCTTGAAGGGCATCTGCGCCTGCGACAGCACGGCCTGGTCGTCGTGCGTGTGCGAGTCGATGAAGCCGGGCGCGACGATGCGGCCCGTGGCGTCGAGCGTCTGGTCGGCCGTATGGCCCGCGAGCTGGCCGATGGCGGCGATGCGGCCTTTCAGGATGCCGATGTCGGCATCGAAACGCGGCGCCTTGGTGCCGTCGATCACGGTGCCGCCGCGAATCAGGAGGTCGTAGTGGGTCGGAGCATCGGACATGTGGATTCCTTCTTCAACGAAAGTGGCAGGCCACCCAGTGGCCGCCGTTGGACGACGAGGGCCGCTCGGTCAGCTCGGGCGTCTTCTCCTTGCACACGGCCTGCGCCATCGGGCAGCGCGTGTGAAAGCGGCACCCCGAAGGCGGATTGGCGGGGCTCGGCGGATCGCCTTGCAGCAGGATGCGGCGCGCCGGCGTGCGCGGGTTCGGCACGGGAACGGCCGACAGCAGGATCTCGGTGTAGGGGTGCAGCGGCGTCGAGAACAGCGTGTCGCGGTCCGCGATCTCCACGATGTGGCCGAGGTACATCACCGCCACGCGATGGCTGATGTGGCGCACCACCGCGAGGTCGTGCGCGACGAACAGGTAGGCGATGCCCAGCTCGGCCTGCAGATCCATCAGCAGGTTCACCACCTGCGCCTGCACCGACACGTCCAGCGCCGACACCGGTTCGTCGCAGACGATCAGCTTCGGGTTCAGCGCCAGCGCGCGCGCAATGCCCAGCCGCTGCCGCTGGCCGCCCGAGAACTCGTGCGGAAACTTCTTCGCCGCCTCGGGCCGCAGGCCGACGCGCGAGAACAGCCACTGCACGCGCTCGCGCCGCTCGGCCGCGTCGTCGGTGCCGAAGTTGCGCAGTGGCTCGGCCACGATGTCGCCGGCCGTCAGGCGCGGGTTCAGCGAGGCATACGGGTCCTGGAAGATGATCTGCAGCTGGCGACGGCGCAGGCGCATCTCGTTCGCCGGGAGCGTCAGCAGCTCCTCGCCGTCGAGCCGCACCGAGCCTGCGCTGGGCTCGACCAGCCGCAGCACCGACTTGGCCGCGGTCGTCTTGCCGCAGCCGGATTCGCCGACCAGCGAGAGCGTCTCACCGCGCGCGACCGAAAACGACACGCCGTCGACCGCCTGGATCGCCGGCTTCGCGGGCCGCAGCCAGCGCTTGGGAGAGATGTAGTGCTTGCGCAGATCGCGCACCTCGAGCAGCGGGGCCGCGGTCGTCATGCCATCACTCCGGCCGCATCGGCCCATTGTTCCTCGACGGCAAAGCAGGCCACCACATGGTCGCCGCCCTGCCGCACCAGCCGCGGCGTCTCCACGCGGCAGCGCTCGCGCGCATGGCCGCAGCGCGCCGCGAAGGCGCAGCCGCGTCCCAGCTCGTGCGCGGCCGGCACCAGCCCCGGGATCTCGGTGAGCCGCGTGCTCGCGGTATTCAATCCGGGCATCGAGGCCATCAGCGCGCGCGTGTAGGGATGCAGCGGCCGGTCGAACAGGTCGATCACGTCGGCTTCCTCGACCTTCCTGCCAGCATACATCACGACCACGCGGTCGCAGCTCTCGGCCACCACGCCGAGGTCGTGCGTGATCATCACCACGCCCATGCCCAGCTCCTTCTGAAGCCGCTTGATGAGATCGAGGATCTGCGCCTGGATCGTCACGTCCAGCGCCGTCGTCGGCTCGTCGGCGATCAGCACCTCGGGGTTGCAGGCCAGGGCCAGCGCGATCATGACGCGCTGGCGCATGCCGCCCGAGAGTTGGTGCGGGTACTCGTTCACGCGCCGCTCGGGCTCGGGGATCTGCACCAGGCGCAGCATCTCGACCGCGCGCTTCATCGCATCGGAGCGGCTGGCCCTCTGGTGCAGTTGCACCGTCTCGGCGATCTGCCGGCCCACGGTGAGCACCGGGTTCAGCGAGGTCATCGGCTCCTGGAAGATCATCGAGATGCGGTTGCCGCGGATCTGCCGCATCTCGCGCTCGCTGAGCTGCATCAGGTCGGTGCCGCGCAGCCGAACGGCGCCCATGTGGCGCCCGGGCGGCGTCGGCACCAGCCGCAGGATCGACAGCGCGGTCACGCTCTTGCCGCAGCCCGATTCGCCGACCACGCCGAGCGTGCGGCCCGCTCGCACGGTGTAGGAAACGCCATCGACCGAGCGCACCACGCCCGCCAGCGTGTGGAAGTGGGTGCGCAGGTCGTCGACTTCGAGCAGCGGCTCGCCGGGGGCGAGCGCGGTATGGGACATCGGGATCGTCATGGCGCTTCGCTCACAGTTGCCGTGCCAGGCGCGGGTCGAGCGCATCGCGCAGGCCGTCGCCGAGCAGGTTGATGGCCAGCACCGTGGCCGCCAGCAGCAGGCCCGGGTACAGGATGATGTGGAACGCCACCGCCACGAAGTTGCGGCCCTCGGCCATCATGTTGCCCCAGCTGGGTGTCTGCGCAGGCACGCCGACGCCGAGGAAGGACAGCGCCGCCTCGGTCAGCACCGCGGCGGCG
>NZ_JBFUCI010000185.1:0-11566 GCF_056405335.1 Variovorax sp. P1_H12_2 | reverse complement strand
CTCATGCAACTGCGCGACGGCCAGCTGCGATTCTTCGGCCTGTGCAGCATTCTTCTGGGCCTGATCCTGCTTTGGCTCCTGGCGTGAACGCGCCCCCACGCTTCCTCACTGCGTGCGGTCGCTGCCCCCCGAGGGGGCCGCAGCCGTCTTGGGGCGGCCGGGCGCCGGCCTGACGCGCACCCGGTAGAATCCCGGTTTAACCACGCCCCCGATCTCCATGTCCGCCTGGGTCCTCCCGGATCACATTGCCGATGTGCTGCCTTCCGAGGCGCGCCACATCGAAGAACTTCGACGCCAGCTGCTCGACACCGCCCGTGGCTATGGCTACGAGCTGGTGATGCCGCCGCTGCTCGAGCATCTCGAATCCCTCCTGTCCGGTACCGGCGAAGCGCTCGACCTGCAGACCTTCAAGCTGGTCGACCAGCTGTCGGGACGCAGCATGGGTCTGCGCGCCGACACCACGCCGCAGGTCGCGCGCATCGATGCCCATCTGCTCAACCGTGCGGGCGTAGCGCGCCTGTGCTACTGCGGTCCGGTGGTCCACACCCGGCCCGACCGCCCGCACGCGACGCGCGAGCCGCTGCAGTTCGGCGCCGAGATCTACGGCCATGCGGGGCTCGAAGCCGACACCGAGATCCTGCGCCTGGCGCTCGATTGCCTGCGGGCGGCCGGCGTGACCGGGCGGCCGCAAGCGCCGGTGATCGTCGACCTGGCGGACGTCCGCATCGTGGACTCGCTGTTTGCCGGCGTGCCGGTGGATGCGGCCATGATCGCGCGCGTTCATGCGGCACTGGCGGCCAAGGACGCGAGCACGCTGCGCGAGCTCACGGCCGCTTTTCCGGCGCCTTCGCGAGAAGGCCTGCTGGCCCTCGTGCAGCTCTACGGCGATGCGTCGGTGCTCGACGAAGCGGCCCGGGTGCTGCCCGACAGCCCCGGCATCCGGGCGGCACTGTCCGACCTGAAGCAACTCGCCGGCCGCCTGGACGGCGCGCGCGTCAGCTTCGACCTGGCCGACCTGCGCGGCTACGCCTATTACAGCGGCATGCGCTTCGGCATCTACACCGACGGCGCCAGCGACTCGCTGGTGCGCGGCGGGCGCTACGACGAGGTGGGGGCGGTGTTCGGCCGCAACCGTCCGGCCGTCGGCTTCAGCCTCGACCTCCGCGAGCTGGTCGCGGCGCTGCCGGCGCGGCCGTTGCGGGCCGCGATCCGGGCGCCCTGGAGCGATGCCGAAGCGCTCAACAAGGCCATCGCCGCACTGCGCGGCGAGGGCGAGACCGTGGTCTGCGTGCTGCCGGGCCACGACAGCGAGATCGACGAATTCCATTGCGACCGCGAGCTCGTCGAATCCGGCGGCCAATGGCGCGTGCAAGCCATCCGAATTTGATCTGAGAAGAGAGTCATCATGAGCGTTACCACCGGAAGAAACGTGGTCGTCGTCGGTACCCAGTGGGGCGACGAGGGCAAGGGCAAACTGGTCGACTGGCTGACCGAGAGCGCACAGGGCGTGGTGCGCTTCCAGGGCGGCCACAATGCCGGCCACACGCTGGTCATCAACGGCGTCAAGACCGCGCTGCACCTGATCCCCAGCGGCATCATGCGGCCCGGCGTCAAGTGCTACATCGGCAACGGCGTGGTGGTCTCGGCGGCCAAGCTGTTCGAGGAGATCGAAGGCCTCGAGAAGGCCGGCGTCGAGGTCCGTTCGCGGCTGCGCGTCAGCGAGGCCTGCCCGCTGATCCTGCCGTTCCACGCGGCGCTCGACATCGCGCGCGAGGCCTACCGCGAGAAGGGCGGCATCGAGAAGATCGGCACCACCSGCCGCGGCATCGGCCCGGCCTAYGAGGACAAGATCGCGCGCCGCGCGCTGCGCGTGCAGGACCTGAAGCACCCCGAGCGCTTCGCCACCAAGCTGCGTGTGTTGCTGGAGCTGCACAACCATGTGCTGACCCAGGTGCTGAGCGCGCCGGCGATCGACTTCGACACGGTCTACGACGAGGCCATGCGCCACGCCGAACTGCTCAAGCCGATGATGGCCGACGTCTCGCGCGAGCTCAACGACGCGCACCGCGCGGGCGCCAACCTGCTGTTCGAGGGCGCGCAGGGCACCCTGCTCGACGTCGACCACGGCACCTATCCGTATGTGACCTCCAGCAACTGCGTGGCCGGCAATGCGGCGGCCGGTTCGGGGGTCGGGCCCGGCATGCTCCATTACGTGCTCGGCATCACCAAGGCCTACTGCACGCGCGTCGGCGGCGGCCCGTTTCCGACCGAACTCGACTGGGCCACGCCCGGTACCGTCGGCTATCACCTGAGCACCGTGGGCGCCGAGAAGGGCGTGACCACGGGACGCAGCCGCCGCTGCGGCTGGTTCGACGCCGCGCTGCTCAAGCGCTCGGCACAGGTCAACGGCCTGAGCGGCCTGTGCATCACCAAGCTCGACGTCCTCGACGGCCTCGAAGAGCTGCAGCTGTGCACCGGCTACCAGCTAGACGGCGAGTACACCGACATCCTGCCGATGGGCGCCGACGAGATCGAGCGCTGCACGCCGGTCTACGAGAAGCTCGAAGGCTGGACCGACAGCACCGTGGGCGTGACCCAGTACGACAAGTTGCCGATCAATGCGCGGCTGTACCTGCAGCGCATCGAGCAGGTCACGGGGGTGCCGATCCACATGGTGTCGACCAGCCCCGATCGCGATCACACGATCATGATGCGCCACCCCTATCTCGCCGATTGACCCACCACCCCCGCTGGAGCCCAGACCCATGTTGACCGAAGACGGCAAGCACCTCTACGTGAGCTACGACGAGTACCACAACCTGATCGAGAAGCTCGCGATCAAGGTGCATCAGTCAGGCTGGCATTTCGACACCATCCTGTGCCTGGCGCGCGGCGGCCTGCGKCCGGGCGACGTGCTGTCGCGGATCTTCGACAAGCCGCTGGCGATCATGTCGACCAGCTCGTACCGGGCCGACGCCGGCACGGTGCAGGGCCACCTCGATATCGCGCGCTTCATCACCACGCCCAAGGGCGAGATCGCGGGCAAGGTGCTCCTGGTCGACGACCTCGCGGATTCGGGCCACACGCTGCACGCCGTGGTGGAGCAGCTCAAGAGCAACTACAAGCCCATCACCGAGCTGCGCAGCGCGGTGCTCTGGACCAAGGCGCTGTCGACCTTCACGCCGGACTATTCGGTGGAGTTCCTGCAGACCAATCCGTGGATTCATCAGCCCTTCGAGGGCTACGACTCGCTGGGTGCCGAGAAGCTGCTCGAGAAATGGTCGGTCTGATTCAGGCCGGCCGGTCTCATTTGAGCTCTTCCGTGTAGCGCTTCTGCATTTCGTCGGTCGCCACCTCCTCGATGGCATGGCCGACGTTCCAGCGGTGGCCGAAGGGGCAGCGGAAGGTGCCCGAGCGCTCGCCGTAGAAGTGATCCTCGACCGGCATTTCCAGCGTCGCGCCTGCCTTCAGCGCCCGTTCCACCAGCGCGTCGGCGTTGTCCACGTGAAGGTGCAGCGTGACCGGCGTGGCGCCGATCGTGGTGGCGCTCCGGATGCCGTATTCCGGGAACTCGTCGCACAGCATCACGATGGTGCCGCCGAAGTCGAGCTCGGCGTGGCCGATGCGGCCGCTGGGCTCGGCCAGCCGGAATTTTTCGGTGGCGCCGAAGACCTCGCCGTAGAAGGCGATGGCGGCAGCCGTGTCATTCACGCAGAGGTAGGGGAAMAGTTCATGGACGGTCATCCTGGGGTCCTCGATGAAGCGGAGTGGGTGCGATTCTGGACCTGCCCGCGCCGGTTGTATCGAACGAATTTGGGGATGCGCGTCAGCAGCATGCCTTCCATTGTCCGCGCTGGTGCCGACCCGGTCGACTAGCATGGAGGGATGCGAAAGCCCATCACCGACCTGATCCATCATCCCTACCTGCCACCGGCCCATTTTTCGGCGCCCCAGCCCGGCGTCTTCAAGGCCTCGACTGTCTTCTTCGCCAACGTCGCCGCGATGCGCGCGCGCGATTGGAGGACCAAGGCCGGCTACACCTACGGACTGCACGGCACGCCGACCACCTTCACGCTCGAGGAGCGGCTCGCCACGCTGGAGGGCGGCACCGAATGCCTGCTGGTGCCCAGCGGGCTGGCGGCGATCGCGCTGGTGTCGTTCGCGCTGCTGAAGACCGGCGACGAGGTGCTGATCCCGGACAACGCCTATGGCCCGAACAAGGCGCTGGCCACCGGCGAGCTGGCCAACTTCGGCATCACCCATCGGCTCTACGACGCGATGAACCCGGCCGATCTCGCGGCCAAGCTGTCGGACCGCACCAAGCTGGTCTGGGTGGAGGCGGCCGGCTCGGTCACGATGGAGTTCCCGGACCTGCCGGCGCTGGTCGACATCTGCCGGGCGCGCGGCGTGGTGAGCGTGCTGGACAACACCTGGGGCGCCGGCCTGGCCTTCGCGCCCTTCGATTTCAATGGCAGCGGGCAGGGCGTCGACATCTCGGTCCATGCGCTCACCAAATACCCGAGCGGCGGTGGCGATGTCCTGATGGGCAGCGTGGTCACCCGCGACGAGCGCCTGCACCGCGCGCTCAAGCTCACGCACATGCGCATGGGCTTCGGCATCGGGGTCGGCGATGTCGAGACCCTGCTGCGCTCGCTGCCGAGCATGGCGCTGCGGTACGAGGCGCACGACCGGAGCGCGCGCGAGCTCGCCCGCTGCCTCGAAGGCCGGGCCGAGGTCGCGCAGGTGCTGCACCCGGCGCTCGAGGGCTCGCCCGGACATGCGCACTGGCTGCGGCTCTGCGGGGCGACCGACCTTGCGGCGGGCCTGTTCTCGGTGGTGTTCGACGCCCGCTATGGCAGCGAGCAGATCGATCGCTTTTGCGACAGCCTGGCGCTGTTCCGGCTCGGCTATTCCTGGGGCGGGCCGATCAGCCTGGTGGTGCCCTACGACATCGGTCTCATGCGCGATGCGGCGGTCGCCCGCTGGCCCCACAAGGGCACGCTGGTGCGCTTCTCGATCGGCCTGGAGGACGTGGACGACCTGCGCGCCGATCTCGAACAGGCCCTCGCGGCGCTCTGAGGCGCCCTCGATATCGCGTACAGTCTGACCATGTGCAGTCACCGTGACTGTCTCGCCCGAAGGAGAAGCAGTGGCAACACCAAATTACGGCTACGAAAAGCGCCAGAAAGAACTGGCAAAGAAGAAGAAGAAGGAAGAGAAACTGCGGGAAAAGGCCAACCGCAAGCTCAGCCCCAGCAGTGACGGGCTGGCCCCGGGGGACCCTGAAACCGACGTCGCATCGCTGGAACGCGATCCGCCGACGGTGCCCGAACTGCCCACCAAGAACGGCTGAGCCGTTCCGGCGTCGACCTTTGAAGAGCCGCCGCGGCCATGCGCCGCGGCGGCTTTTTGCTTGATCGGTGGCTCACTTGGGCAGCATCTTGCGCAATGCGGGCCAGATGTTGTCGAGCATGCGCGGCTGCGCGGCCGCGGTCGGGTGGATGCGATCGGCCTGGAACAGCACCGCGGCGTCGGGCCCGTCCGCGACGCCCTTCAGGAGAAAGGGCACCAGCGGCGCCTTCGTCGCGGCCGCCACCTTGGTGAACAGTGCCTCGAAGCGGCGCGTGTAGTCGCTGCCGTAGTTCGGCGGCACCTGGATGCCGACCAGCAGCACCTGGGCGCCCGCGGCCTGCGCGGCCCGGGTCATCTGCAGCAGGTTGTCCTCGGTGCTCGCCAGCGGGAGGCCGCGCAGCGCGTCGTTGGCGCCCAGCTCGAGCACCACATGGGTCGGCTGGTGCTGCGCCAGGAGGTTGGGCAGGCGGGCCCGGCCGCCCGCGCTGGTGTCGCCGCTGATGCTGGCGTTGACCACCGTGGCTGCGACCTTCTGCTGCGTGAGGCGCTGGTCGAGCAGGGGCACCCAGCCTTCGCCGCGCTTGAGGCCGTACTCGGCCGACAGCGAATCGCCGACCACCAGGATCACGGCTTGCTTGCCGGGCGCGGCCTGCGCTTCGGCGGCCAGCCATGACCCCGCATTCGCGGCCAGGGTGCCGCTCAAGATAAAGTGACGTCGATTCACCACGCGAAACCTTTCAATGTCCTCACTCCGAACCGATGACCGAGCCGATGCCATCGTTGCCGTCGAGCATGTCTTCAAGTCCGTCACCGATTCCACCGGAACGCTGGACATTCTGCAGGACATCGATTTCACCCTGGGCGCGAAGGAGACGGCGGCGATCGTCGGCGCCTCGGGCTCGGGCAAGAGCACGCTGCTGTCGATCGTCGCCGGCCTCGACACGCCCACCCGCGGCACCGTCAGGCTGGGCGGCGAGGACCTGTTCGCGATCGACGAAGACGAGCGCGCGGCCTTGCGGGCCCAGAAAGTCGGCTTCGTGTTCCAGAGTTTCCAGCTGCTCGGCAACCTGAGCGCGCTCGAGAACGTGATGCTGCCACTCGAGCTGGCCGATCGCAAGGATGCCCGCAAGGCGGCCACCGAGATGCTCGGCCGCGTCGGCCTGGGCCAGCGCCTGGGCCACTATCCCAAGGTGCTGTCGGGCGGCGAGCAGCAGCGGGTGGCACTGGCCCGGGCCTTCGTGGTCCAGCCGGCGCTGCTGTTGGCCGACGAACCCACCGGCAGCCTGGATTTCGCCACCGGCGAGCAGGTCATGCGGCTGATGTTCGACCTCAACCGCGAACTGGGCACCACGCTCGTGCTCGTGACGCACGACCGCGGCATTGCCGCCCAGTGCGAACGCAAGATCACGATCGAGGCGGGGCGCGTGGCGCTCGACGGGCGCAGTACCTGAGCGCCATCAGGGGGATCACGGCCATGCGGAAACCCTCATCCGACAGCGAAGACGAGGAAGACACTGCGTTCGGCGGGCTGGCGCCCCGCGGCGGGCCGGAGCCCGACCCCGGGCGTGGTGGCGGGCCGCGCCGGTGGCGCGTGGCGGCGGCCGTCCTGGCCATCGTCGTGGTCGTTGTCGCCCTGTGGTATTTCGGCGGCCGGTCCTGACGCGGGCAGCGTGCCCCGGGGGCTCGATAATCCCCCCATGTCTTCTCCCAAAGTGATCTTCGGCTTCCATGCCGTGGGCGTGCGCATCAAGACCGCGCCGAAATCGGTGATCGAGGTGCTGTTCGATGCCAGCCGGCGCGATGCGCGCATGCGGCAGTTCGTCGCCCGTGCGCAGGACGCCGGCGTGCGGCTCGTCGAGGCCGACGGCCTGCGCCTGTCCAAGCTCAGCGGCAGCCACGGCCACCAGGGCGTGGCCGCGCGCGTCGAGCCCGTGGCCCAGACCCATTCGATCGACGAGCTCCTCGAGGGCCTCGAAGCCGCAGGCACCGTGCCCCTGCTGCTGGTGCTCGACGGCGTGACCGACCCGCACAACCTGGGCGCCTGCCTGCGCGTGGCCGACGGCGCGGGGGCCCATGCGGTGATCGCACCGAAAGACCATGCCGCCGGCATCAACGCCACCGTGGCCAAGGTGGCGAGCGGGGCGGCCGAGACCGTGCCCTATTTCATGGTGACCAACCTGGCACGCACCCTCGGCGAGCTCAAGGAGCGCAACATCTGGTGCGTGGGCACCAGCGACGACGCGCCCGGCACGCTGTACCAGTGCGACCTGAAGCGCCCCCTCGCGATGGTGCTGGGTGCCGAGGGCGAGGGTATGCGGCAACTCACCCGCAAGACCTGCGACGAGCTGGTGAGCATTCCGATGGCGGGCGCGGTCGAAAGCCTCAACGTCTCGGTGGCCAGCGGCATCTGCCTCTACGAAGCCATGCGCCAAAGAGCATAGGCTCGCCCCCAGGTTGGGCTCACTTCGTGTAGCCCGCCCACCCCCTACCGGGGGCAACACCAGCGGCCCGGCGGAGCCGGTTCCGCGGTGTTTCCCGAAAAGGCCTGGCTGCGCCGGCCGGTTAGGGGAGGGTGAAGAAGCGCATCACGACCTGGGCGGGATGCCGCACGCCGACGCCGACGAACATGCGCTCGGCGATCCAGCCCAGGGCCGGGGAAGAGGTCTCGAAGCGCGGATTGCAGCGGAAATAGACCTGGGCCGGGTCGACCGGCTCGCCGCGCAGCAGCTTGGCCATGACCTCGGCCGGCGCCGAGCGGACCGCGTGGTTCTGCACGTAGATCAGGTCGCCGGCGTCGGTTTCCAGGCCGTAGCGGGCGTCGAGCTCGGACAGCGTTTCGCTCACGATCAGCTGGAAATCGGTGCCGCCGGGCAGGACCCGCGCGGTCCAGCCGTTGCCGCGGGCCTCCCCGCCGGTGATCGGGACCAGTCGCCGCGTGCCGCGCGGGCCATGGCTCAGGATCTGGGGCTGGCCGACTTCGACCGTCAGGTCGGCGAAATACGCGAGTGCCGGCGCTGCCAGCGGATCGATCGAATTCATGGGGAGACGGTTTCGGTGCTGGCCGCGTCCAGCGCTGCGACCGTTTCGGGCGCCAGACGCAGCGTGGCGGCCGCCACCAGTTCGTCGAGCTGCTTCATCGAGGTGGCGCTGGCGATCGGAGCGGTGATCGCGGGCCGCGCGATCTGCCATGCGATCGCCACCTGGCCCATCGTCGCGCCCTGGGCCTTGGCGGCGGCGTCGAGCGCGTCGAGGATGCGCAGCCCGCGCGGGTTCAGGTACTTCTTCGTCGTGCTGGCACCGCGCGCGCTTTTGGCGGCATCGGCCTCGGTGCGGTACTTGCCCGTGAGGAAGCCGGCCGCGAGGGCGTAGAAATTGATCACGCCGACACCGCGCTCGAGGCACAGCGGCTCCAGTGCGTCCTCGAACACGGCGCGGTCATAGAGGTTGTAGAGCGGCTGCAGGCTCTCGTAGCGCGGCAGCCCCTGTTTCTCGGCGACGTCCAGCGCCTCGGCCAGGCGCGGCGCGCTGAAGTTCGAGGCCCCGATCGCGCGAACCTTGCCGGCCTGGATCAGCGCGGCAAAGGCCTCGGCCGTGTCCGAGAGCGGTGTTTCCGGGTCGTCGTCGTGCGACTGGTAGAGGTCGATGTGGTCGGTCTTGAGGCGCCGCAGCGACGCGTCCACTGCCTCGCGGATGTAGGCCGGCGAGAGCCCCTTCTTGCCTTCCCCCATCGGCTTGCCGAGCTTGGTCGCGAGCACGATCCGGTTGCGCTTGCCGGTCTGCCGGAGCCACTTGCCGATGAGGGTTTCGGATTCGCCGCCGCTGTGGCCCGGCACCCAGCTCGAATAGACATCCGCGGTGTCGACGAAGTTGAAGCCCGCGTCGAGCCAGGCGTCGAGCAGCCGGAACGAGAGTGCCTCGTCCACGGTCCAGCCGAAGACGTTGCCGCCGAATGCCAGCGGGGAGACTTGCAGGCCGGAGCGGCCGAGGGGTCGAAGTTGCATGGAACAGCCTTTGTGGGTGAATCAGACGAAACCGAGGGCGCCGAGCAGCGCGCCGGCCCCCAGCAGCCACAGCAGGTGGATGCGGGTTCGCCAGACGATAAACGCCGCCACGCCGGTCAACAGCCACAGGTGCCAGGCGGGCGCGTTGCCGGCGTGGTTACCCGCGGCCAGCACCCAGCCGGTGGCGACCAGCAGGCCGATGACGACGGGCGCCATGCCCTGCTTGAAAGCGCGCACCTCGCGCCGCGAGCGGTTGCGATGGCCCCAGCGGGTCGCGAAGTAGGTCAGGGTGGTGCTGGGCAGCATGATGCCGACCATCGTGACCGCCAGGCCCAGGAGGCCGAGCAGCCACGCCTGGGGGCCGGCGCCGATGCCGCCGCCGGCATTCAGGCCGACGTTCCAGCCCATCAGCGCGACGAACAGCACGTTGGGGCCCGGCGCGGCCTGGGCGATCGCGACCGAGGAACTGAACTGGGCGTCGCTGAGCCAGCCGTGGTCGCTCACCAGGTAGCGGTGCATGTCGGGCACGGTGGTGATGGCGCCGCTGATCGACAGCAGCGAGAGCATCATGTACTGGGCGAACAGGGACAGCCAGTCCTGCCAGTGCATCGCGATGGTCATTCAGCAATCTTCCGCCAGGTCCAGACGCAGGCCACGCCGCCGACCGCCAGCAGCACCCAGCCGAGCGGGATGTGGGCCAGCGCGATGGYGGCGAACACCAGCGCCGCCAGTGCCAGGCAGGCGCCGAAGCCGAGCGGATGCCGGCGCAACTGGGGAATCAGCTTGATGCCGGTGGCGGCGATCAGCCCGCCGGCCACCGCGCCCATGCCGCGCAGGGCGCCGGCCACCTCGGGATTCGCCGCGAAGCGGGCATAGGCCACCGCCAGCACGAGGATCACGCCGAGCGGCACGAGCAGCATGCCGGCCACGGCCGCGATCGCGCCGCGCAGGCCGAAATGGCGGTCGCCGATCATCAGCGCCAGGTTGATGACGTTGGGTCCCGGCAGCACCTGGGCCACGGCCCAGTCCTCGAGGAATTCGTCGGCGGTGAGCCAGCGCTTCTTCTCGACCATCTCGCGCTGGACGATGGCGAGGACGCCGCCGAAGCCCTGCAGTGCGAGCCAGGTGAATGAAACGAACAGGTCGCGCGGAGACTGGGGTCGGGGGCGGTCGGTCGCCGCAGGAGGAGATGCCGGGTGCATGTGCCGCGATTATCGTGGGCCGGCCTCTTCGGCGCGACGCGGGCCCGCCTGGTTGCTGCGAAACTCCGGCCATGAACGCACGCGCGGTTTTCGATCTCTTCAAGCAGTCCGTGGCCTCGTGGCGGGCCGACTACGCCCCCAGCATGGGCGCCGCGCTGGCCTACTACACGGTGTTCTCCGTGGCGCCGCTGATCCTGATCGTGATCTCGGTGGTCGGCCTGGTGTTCGGCCAGGAGGCCGCGCGCGGCGAGATCCTCGATCAGCTCTCCGAGCTGATGGGGGCCGAAGGCGCGAGGGCGGTCCAGGCGATGCTGGAAGCACTCAACAAGCCGACCCAGGGCATCGTCGGCACGGTGGTCGGCATCGGCCTGCTGGTGATCGGTGCGACCACGGTGTTCGGCGAACTGCAGGACGCCTTCGACCGCATCTGGCGGGCGCCGGCGCGCGACGAGAGCGGCGGGCTGCTGTCGCTCATGCGCACGCGGCTGCTCTCGTTCAGCATGATCATGGGGATCGGCTTCCTGCTGATCGTGTCGCTGGTGGTCAACGCGGCACTGGCAGCCCTGGGCGAATGGTGGGCGCCGCTCTTCGGCGGCTGGGCCACCCTGGCGCAGAACGTCAATTCGGCCTTCGGCTTCGTGACGGTGACGGTGGGCTTCGCGATGATCTTCAAGGTCATGCCGCGCGCGAGCGTGCAGTGGCGCGACGTGTGGGTGGGCGCGGCCGTGACCGCCGTGCTGTTCACCGTCGGCAAGTACCTGATCGGCCTGTACATCGGCACCACCGGCATCGCGTCAGGCTATGGGGCCGCCGGTTCGCTGGTGGTGGTGCTGGTGTGGGTCTACTACTCGGCGCAGATCTTCCTGCTGGGGGTCGAGTTCACCTGGGTCTATGCGCACACCTACGGGTCGCTCAAGGGCGTTCCCCGGCCCGCGCCCGGGCGTTCGCCGATGCGGACCGACGAGCCGGGCAAGGCGACCTGACCTGACCTGACCCCCACGCTCCGTCACT
>NZ_JBFUCI010000184.1:0-11566 GCF_056405335.1 Variovorax sp. P1_H12_2 | reverse complement strand
CATCCATCCCGCGACCCGATTGCCCGCCTCTCATCACCCAACCCTGACCACACCCGGGTCGCCATGGCGTCGACGCACAACCAAGTTGCTGCTGTGGACGCTAGGGCTGCTGCTTGCCGCGGCTGCCGGCGTGATGCTCTTCCTGAAGACACTCGACGCCGAGGTCTACAAGCGAGCCGTGGAGCGAGAGCTTTCATCCGTCCTGGGTCGGGAGGTGTCGATAGGCAGTCTGTCGTTCGAACTTGCCTTGCGGCCGACCTTTTCCGTGCGCGATCTGCGCATCGCCAACCCTCCCTGGGCATCGCGACCGGACTTCGTGACCGCTGCGAGCGGCGAGGCGCGCCTCGATCTCATCGCCCTGTGGAAGGGTCGGGTCGAAATGCGCGCCGTGCGCCTGGAGGGCGTGGACCTGCTGCTCGAGCGCAATGCGCAGGGCGAAGGCAATTGGTCGTTCGGCACGCCCGATCGGGGCACCCAGCGCGCGGCATTGCCTGACTTCGGCACCGTGTCGCTGACCGACGCACGCATTGGCTGGCGGCCAGGCGGCGGCTCCGTCGAGCAGGTTCGTGTCGATACCGCCGAGGCCACGATCAGCGACGGCGTGCCGTTTCGGGTTCAAGCGCTTGCCGACTATCGAGAAACTCCGATGCAGGTCACGGTGGAGGCCGACGCCTCGCTGCAGGCTGCACTCCACGGCGAGCCCTGGCGTCTGTCCGTCGGCCTGCGACCGAAGGGGGCGTCCCTCACGCTCGACGTGCGATTGGCATCGATCGCATCGCTCGAGGGCGTCGAACTCGGCATCGAGGCGACGGGCGAGCATCTCGACGCGTGGTCCGGCGTCCTGGGGCGGACATTGCCGGGATGGGGCCCCTATCGCCTGTCGGCGCAGACTCGCTACGGCCGAGGCAGCCTGCAGGTCGAAGACTTGAGCCTGTCGCTCGATGGACTGCCGATGCAGCCGTCGCGCCTCGAGATCGGGTCGGGCAAGGCTCAGTTCGGCGCGAGCGTGGACACGCGGCTGACGGTCGAGGGAAAGATCGGCGAAGCGGCGTTCTCGCTCGAGGCCAGCAGCGCGCCATGGCTCGAGCTGCAAAAGACCGATGGCGTCGCGCCACTCGCGCTGCGCGCCAAGCTTGCGGACTTCACGCTGAGCGCCGATGGAAGCATCACGCCCGCGGCCGAAGCCACGGACTTCGACCTGGCGCTGACCGCCCGGGGCGACGCGCTGGCGCCGCTGCGCCTGCTTGCGGGCCTGCACCGGAGCCAACCCTTGCCGGTGGATCTCGCGGCGCACGTGACGCATTCCAAGGAAGGCTATTCGGCCAGGAACATCCGTGGCCGGGTGCTCGCCTCGGCGGTGTCAGGAGATCTCGCGTACGCAAGCGCGCCGCGTGCGCTGCTCAGCGGGGCGCTGAACCTCGGCCGGTTGGACTTGGATCAGCCCGATGTCAAAGCGCTCGAATCGGCCGCCCCTGGGTCACGACCACGGGACGCCTCCGGTGCGGGTGCGCCGGCGTGGCTCCAGCGCGTCGACGCGGATCTTTCCCTGCGGATTGCAGCGATCACCGGCCTGCCGGTCCCGGCCAGCAATTTGTCCGGCCGGGTGCGCTGGCGCGACGACGCAGTTCGGCTGGAAGCGCTTGCCGCCACACTGGCCGGCACGGTGGTCACGGGAGACGGCACGCTTCGCTGGCGCGATGGCCGGCCGCAGATCGATGGCCATGCGAGCATTGCGGTGCTCGACTTCGCCAAGCTCGGCGGCAGCGTGGCGAAACCAGGACCGCGCAGTGCATTCGACGACCCACTGCCGCTGGCGCCGCTGCGTGCGTTCGATGCCAGGCTGGATGTCGACATTGCCCGCATTGCGGGCGCACCGGTGCCGATCGGCAAGGTCGCTGCGCTCGCGCATCTGCGGGGCGGCAAGCTCGCCATCGACCTGACATCTGCCACGGTCGCCAACGCGCCGGTGCAGGGCCATGTCTCGCTCGATGCGAGCGGGCGGGCATGGCGCGTCGATGCCAACGCGAGGGCCGACCGCATCGACGTGGCGGCGCTGCTGCGCTCGCCGAATCGGCCGGACACGACGAGCGGCGCGATCCAGGGACTGCAAGTCCTGTTTGGCTCGCGGGGTACGAGCGTGCGCGAACTCATGAAGCAGGCGAAGCTTTCCGTTCGCACCGCTCCCTTCTCCCTTGCGGTGGGTCGCGACCGCTCCCCGGTCCAGGTGCAGCAGGCGAACATCGAGGTTGAGCCGGGCGGCCCGGTGCGCGCGAGCGCGGTGGGCCATGCGCTCGGCGCGCCGATGGATCTGACGGTGGTCGCCGGGCCGCTGGCCGAACTGCTGAACCCCGAGACCGCGTGGCCGAAGATGGAAGCGAATCTGCGCACGGCGCTGGAAGGAGACACACTCCACGTCCTTGCGACCAGCGGGCCGCTGCAGCGTCTGATCGGCCTGCGTGACGTGCCGCTGGCGTTGCAGGCGACGCTGCCTGGCGCGCGCGCCACCCTGGAGGGCAACGTGGGCAACCTTGCGGCGCCCACGGGCACGCGGCTCGCCGCCCGGATCGAGATCGACAACCTGGCGCAGACGGCGAGGAAGTTCACCGCTTCGCGCCTGCCTGCCCTCCCGGTCAGCGCCTCGGGACGGATCACGCTGGGAGACGGGGAGGCGGCCGTTGACGATCTCAGCGCGCAGGCCGGCAAGTCGGATGCGGCGGGGCGGCTGCGAATTCGGTGGCGCGACCGGCCGGATCTGTCGGCGGATCTCACGTCCAGACTGATCGATGCCACACAGTGGGAAGAACCCACGGCCAATGAGACACCGCTGCTGGACCGGCCCATTCGCATGCCGTCCCTGCTCTCACGCGACGCGCAGCTGCGGCTGCGAGCCGAGCGCCTCCTTTTGCATCGATACGACCTGGCGAAGCTGCAACTCGATGGCACGCTCACGAACGGACTGATCGAGGTGTCGACCGCAGCGGCCGAAGGCGAGCTGCGCGGGGAACTGCGCCTCGACTTGCGCCAGGAAGTGCCTGGTGCGGCGTTGCGTCTGTCGCTCAAGAATGTCAATACGGAGGCGCTGTATACGGCGCGAGTGGAGCCGCCGAGCGGGGCCGCCAGGCCGCCGCTGTCGATCAGCGCGCAGTTCGCCGGCGCCGGTACCACGCTGCGCAACATGCTCGCGGCCGGGCGCGGCGAGTTCCTGCTGACCGCCGGCGCGGGCACATTGCCCATCAATTCGGGCTATGGCTTCGAGAGGATTGCCGGCAACCTCCTCCTGACGCTGGTGCCCGGCCGCAGGGCGGCGGACCACGCCCAACTCGAATGTGCGGCTGCGCGCTTCACCATCGCCGACGGCGTGGCCACCTCGAGCGACGGCGTCGCGCTGCGCCTGAAGCATCTGGACATCCTGGGCGGTGGCGCGGTGAACCTGAAAACGAGCGAGATCCTGTTCGGGTACCGGGCGGTGCGACGCGAGCTCTTCCAATTCAGCTTGATAGGCCTGACGAGCGGCGTCGCGAAAATCACCGGAACGATCAGCCACCCGACGGTCGAACTGGACCCCAGCGGCATATTGCTCGTAGGGACCGCGGCCTGGGCCACCGCCGGGGCGTCGCTGTTGGCGGGCGACTTGTGGCGCAAGCTCCAGTCGACCGCCGACCCCTGCGCCCGCATCGCTGCCGGCGCCCAGCTTTCGGGCGACCCACTCGACGTGCTGATGCGATCGTCGCCATCGGTCGACTTGCCTTTCCGCATGTCGACCAAGCAATGATTGACGGTGACGACACGCACGCCTTGGATGCCAGAAAGCAGCCGCTCGACGCCGCTCTCGATCCGTACCAGCCCCATCGCACACCCGAATTTCGCCAGGTGCCTCAGTGCTCCACCGCGAACAGTCGCCACTCGCCAGGGATGCCCTTGAGGCTTTGCACGCCTCGATCCTGAAATACGAGCCCGGAACCTGCGACAAGATCCTTGACTGTGCCCGAGACCAGCACTTCGCCGGCGCGCGCCTGTGCAGCCACGCGTGCGCCGGTGTGCACAGCGATGCCGCCGACCTTGCCTCCCATCCACTCGCACTCGCCGGTGTGTAGCCCGGCGCGGATTTCGAGCCCGAGCGCACGCACCTCCTCGGAGATCGCACAGGCGCAACGCACGGCGCGCGCCGGCCCATCGAAGGCGGCGAGGAAGCCGTCGCCGGCGGTGTCGATCTCGCGGCCGCGAAAGTGCTCCAGCTCGTGGCGAATCAATGCGTGATGGCTGTCGAGCAAATCGTGCCAGCGGCGGTCGCCGAGGCGGACGGCGCGCTCGGTGGCGCCGACGATGTCGGTGAACAGGACCGTGGCCAGGAGCCGGTCGGGTTCCGCGTCGTGTCGGGCGCCGGTGAGGAATTCTTCGATCTCGTCGACGATGGTGTCGCAGTCGCAGCCCCAGGGAACGTGATCGATGCCGTGCAGTTCGACCAGCTTGGCTCCGGGGATGTGCTCGGCCATGTAGCGGCTTGCGCCGAATTCGATCGTGCGGTCGTTGCTGCTGTGCAGCAGCAGCGTGGGCACGCGCACGGCCGGCAGGACATGCCGGATATCGATCTCCATGTTCATGCGCACCAGCGTTGCCGCGGCCGCCGGGCTGGCGCTGGCGCGCAACCAGCGGGCCCACCACCGTCGGTAGCGCTCGTCTTGAGCCAGACTAGGGCACCGGGCATCGATGCCTACCGGTCCGCCCCAGTCTCGTTCGATCTGGTCGGCAAATGCCAGGTGCTGCTCGGCCGTCGGCCCCCAGGGGTAGTCGGGCGCCCGCGTGCGTCGCGCGAAAGCGCCGCCCATGATGAGCGCCGAAGACCGTTCCGGATACGTGGCGGCGAATAGAGCGCACATCGCGCCCCCCTCGGAATAACCGAACAAGGCCGCACGCTGCGTGCCGACCGCATCCATCACCGCGCGCACGTCGTCCATGCGAACCTCGAGGCTTGGCATGTCGCTGACACGGTCGGACAGGCCGGTGCCCCGCTTGTCGAACAGGATCAGTCGGGAGAACGAGGCCAGCCGCGTCAGCAGCCGGGCCAGCGTCGGCTCCTCCCAGAAGACGTCGATATTCGACACCCAGCCGGGAACCAGCACCAGATCACGCGCACCGCTGCCGATCACCTGGTAGGCGATGTTGACGCCGCCGCTCCTCGCATATCGGGTTTCGGGAGTCATAGAGGGTTGAGCCTCCACACGCCGGTCCACCGGCACTTGTCCACGAGCAGGAGCTTGCCACAAAACGCACCATCGCACCCTTTGTGTTTAGTTCCCGCGCCTGTTACGTCTTGCTGCGGGCGTTTCGGTGTCATCCTTTGACGCTGGGCGATTGTTGCGTCACAGTGCCAAGTCCGTCACACCAACCTCGACAAGGAGCTTCCTCATGATCAGGTCCATCGTTCGCACCCTGCCGGCCGCCGTGGCCCTGGCATTCGCGTGCATTGGCGTGTCGGCCGTCGCACAAAGCGAAACCAAGAAACTGGAAAAAGACGCCGAGAAAGCTTGGGACGCGACCAAGACTGACACCAAGAAGGCCGAGAAGGCGACCGGCAAGGCGGTTGACAATGCGGCGTCCGGCGCTGCATCAGACACACGCAAGGTTGGCAACAAGATCGGCGAGGAGATTCCGGGCACGCCCCAGAACGAAGCCGACAAGAAAAAAGCTGCCAAGCCCTGATCCTGGCATGGTTTGGCGTCACGCGGACGCGAACTAGACCCCGGGTGCCTGCGGAGCCCTCTTTCTTCGCGCCCCACTAGCGCCAGACGCGGTGGCCCGCAGGATGCGACGGAAGGTGGGGCATTCCATTTGGCTCGTGCGGGGCAGGCAGCGGCGTGGCGCGATAAGCCTTCATGCCCGGAATAGAACCTCGTCAGAAAGACGTTTGATACGTCTCAAATTCGAGTCCGGCTTCAAGGAATACATTGGGTGCTTCTTCATGGGCATCCATGCGTCTCGCCGAGTGCGCCGACGAATCGAAGCCCAGTACGCTGAGTGCCCCGCCGTGACCAAGAAGTTCCCGATCCATCCCAAGCATCCCGAGCGCGTCTGCTGGGGTTGCGACAGGTACTGTTCTTCGGACGCGCTGGCGTGCGGCAACGGCAGCGTGGCGACGCCGCATCCGTCCGAACTCTTCGGCGAAGACTGGATGTCTTGGGGCCTGGATGCCCGCGAAGCAGACCCGGTCGATGAGCCCGTTCGTTCACACATGCCGAAATACGCACGCACCGAGGGCGCCATCGACGGTCCGGACGAGCCCGACACCCAGCCGCCCATCGGGTGACGCCTTGCCCCGACCGCGTGCGATGAGCTCGCGGCGCTGCATGATCAAGTAATCGTCGGCCAGTCCCTGCGCAAGTCATCGTCGATACCGAAGGCAACGCGCAGCCCGCCTTCAGGTGGAGTTCCGACGTAGCGCCGTATGAATTGCGTCCAGCAGTTGCTGCTGCGGGTAGGGTTTCTGCAGGAAGTCCACGGCGCCGTCCCTGACCGCTTGGACGGCTGTTGGAATGTCGACACTACCGCTGATGAACACAATCGGGAGGCGGACACCCAGCTCGTGCAGGTGCGCCTGCAGCGCGCGACCGTCCATGCGCGGCATGCGCAGGTCCAACACCAGGCAGCCGCGCCAAGTAGCGTCAAAGGCAGCCAGGAACTCGAACGCCGAGCTGAAGACCGCGGCCGTGAGTCCGACCGCAATGACCAACTCGCGGATCGAGTCACGACAAGCGTCGTCGTCATCAATGATGAATACAGTAGGTTCTCTCACGGTCCCAACTCTGAATCCGTCCTAACTGAGCGGCGTGCCGCCCGCACTTCACGGCTCCGGCGTCCAAAGGGCACCAACCTAACCTTGGATTGAGGTTTTGAATACTGCCCTTTGGGGCAGTGCACCCCGTTTTGTCGACGCGCTTCGACGGAATTTGCCCCGCCCAAGTCTGCGGCATGCCGACTTGCCAGGTCGACCGGCTACAGTCGGCCAGACCCCGTTCAAGGACAAGCTGGGCATCCAGGCCACGATGCGATGGCGCACCTGGCGCCTCGCTTCGCCACGGCAAGCCCAAGCCGGGGCGGTCTTCTGGCGAGCAACAAGCTAGGAGGTCAGAATGCGCGCCATGAGCAGACCTTCCCCTTGCGTCCCGCCAATCTGGCGAGAGTTCTTGGGGACGACGCAAGTAGTACTTAGAACAGCTTCACGTCTTGCGATTGTGGAGAATCAAAGCCCCAAGGCCGAGCGCAGGGTCAAGAATCGCAAAGGCTACGAACGTATGGGGAAATATTCCAGCGATCACCAGGGGCACGAGCACCGCGGGAACCAGTATCACTCGATCGAGCACGGAAGCGGGGCCGAAATTTCGCCCACCGGATCGACCACCGAATACGTAGAGCCAGCCAATGACGGCGACCGTCATACCTAGTGCGCGAAAGAGTGCTCCCTCGTGTCCAGCGAAAGGCGGGTCCATGAATATCGTCTGCACGGCACCCGGCCACACGATGAGCAAAGCTCCGAACCCAAGATAGATGTAGCCGTTCGTCACCGCCCATTTCGATTGGGCGGACAAGTTAGCGGGTTTCTCAAGAAGATCGCCAAAAAATGACATATCGGTCCCTCTTGGGTGGTGTACTTCTGGAAGGGAGAGGCTTCGGAACCCGTCTTGGCATTGAAGAAAACATGTTGGGCCCAATCGCTGCGGTTGACAATCCCGACGGCCACGCGTGCCCTCGTACGTGGAGAGACCGGGGAGTGACCTGCTGCTCGAAAGGGACCACCGACAGCTCGATATTCGAATGACGCTTTCGGGCCCTAACGGCTGTTCGCGCCCTGGCGCCGGCGGCTCGTCCCCCGCCCGCGGGTATCGGCACGAGGGACGGCGCGGTTGAGCGCAGGTACGGTCCTGGTCCAAAGTGTCTCAGCGCCTTGCGGTCACCGGACGTCACCGCCCACCAACTCCGTTCGCAACGCTGATGGCGGCATACCAAACCAACGTCGGCAAGACCGCGTCAGCGCGGAGTGCTCCGAGAAACCGAGAATGTCTGCGAGTTGGCCGAGTGGAACATCGGTCGTTCCCAGATAGTGCAGGATGGCGCTCTTGAGCGCTTCCTCGCGGATCATCTCGAATGTGCTCCCTTCGGCCGCCAGGTAGCGTTGGAGCGTGCGCGGATGCATGGCCAGCAGCGCTGCCACGTCGGTCTTGCCGGCCTGCGGCGTGCCAAGTGTGTGTCGCAACGCCAGGCGGACCCGGGAAGTGACGCTCTCGCCAGGAACGCGGAAGTGCCTCGCCACATAGTCTTCAGTGATCTTGCGCATCGCATGGTTCGCGCCCTGCAGATCGGCGTCCAGGGTCCCCTGACTGACGTGCAGGGCGGCATGCGGTTGCTCCACGAAAACGGGCGCGCCAAAAAAGCGCCTGTACACCTCGAGGGTCGCCAGGGGCTTGTGCGGCAGCGTCACGGCCAGCAGTCGATATTGTTCCGCGGCCAGCAGCTTGGTGATGTTGTGAAGGTCCGCCAGACACAGATCGATCGTCTGCCGTTGCGCGGGAAGCCTGTCCAATCGAACCTGCGCAGTCAACTCCGATGCGCCTTCAATGACCGAACTCTTGTCATGAATACCCAGCACGAGGCCTGGGCTTTGTACAAACAGGTGGCGAGAGGTGTAGTCCCACGCCTCCCTGACCGTTGGCGCGTTCTGCAGAACGATGCTCAGTGGACCGAGCACGCTGATGTCCTGAACCTGTGACAGGCGCAATCCGAAATCCGGGCAGCCGGTCCGCACGGCGCTGGCCTCGAGAAGTTGGATACAGGAACGCAACGACAGCATCGCGTCGTCGTCGGCCAATGACGCTGCAGGAATGCGAAAGCGCCGCAGCAACGGCGCCGGATCGGCCCCCAGACTTCGCATGAGGGTCGTGTATCCCTGCAAACCGCTCGACCTGAGCATTGCTGTCATGTCTCGCAATGTCAAGCAGATGTCTCGCATTGTCAAGCGCCGAAGCGTCGGCTTGGGAATACTCCAGCACCGTATCAACCCCTAGAGGTTTCGAAAATGGAGACAAACTACGACGTGCTGGTCATCGGCGCTGGCCTGTCGGGCATCAGCATGGCCTGCCACCTGCAGATGGAGTGCCCCGGAAAGCGAGTCGGCATTCTGGAGCGGCGCAAGGCGATCGGCGGCACCTGGGACCTGTTCCGCTACCCGGGCATTCGCTCCGACTCGGACATGTTCACCTTCGGCTACAAGTTTCGGCCGTGGCACGAACTGAAGGTGCTGGCCGACGGTCCGTCGATCAGGCGGTACGTCACCGACACGGCGCGCGAATATGGGATCGACAAGAAGATCCGCTTCGGCACCAAGACAACGCAGGCAGCCTGGTCGAGCGAGCGACGGCGTTGGACGATCACCGCTGTCGATGAAGACAGCGGCGAGCCACTCACGTTCACGTGCAGCTACCTCGTCAGCTGCACCGGCTACTACAACCACGACGAAGGTTACTTGCCGAGCTTCCCCGGCGTCGAGAGATTCAAGGGGCAGTGCATTCATCCTCAGAAGTGGCCCGAAGGACTGGACTACCGCGGCAAGCGGGTCATCGTCATCGGAAGCGGCGCCACTGCGGTGACGCTGGTGCCGACCATGGCCCGGGACACGGCGCACATCACGATGCTCCAGCGCTCGCCCAGCTACGTGTTTTCCGTACCGGGCTACGACACGATGTCCGCCGTATTGAAGCGGGTCCTTCCGGATCGCTGGGTCTATGCGATGGCGCGCCGGCGCAATCTTTTCCTGCAGCGGACGATCTACAAGCTTTCGAGGCGGTGGCCCGACCTGATGAGATGGTGGCTGCTCTCCGGCGTCAAGAAGCACGTGGGCAAGGATTTCGACCTTGCCCACTTCTCGCCGCGCTACAAGCCATGGGAAGAACGCCTGTGCGCGGTCCCCGATGCCGACCTTTTCAAGGTGATCCGGGAAGGCAAGGCCTCGATCGTGACCGACCAGATCGACACCTTTACCGAGACCGGAATTCGCCTGAAGTCCGGCAAGGAGTTGCAAGCCGACATCATCGTCACCGCGACCGGACTTCAGCTCCAGTCCTTCGGCGGCATGGAACTGCGTGTGGACGGTCGCAAGCGAGCCGTGAACGAGTTGATGACATACAAGGGCGTGCTGCTTCAGGACGTGCCGAACATGGCCTGGGTCTTCGGCTACATCAATGCATCCTGGACGCTCAAGGTAGACATGGCGGCCAGCTACTTCTGCCGCCTGCTCAATCACATGGACCGCAGCAAGGCCGATGTGGTGACGGCCCGCGCACCTGAAGGAGAGATGCTGAGCGAGAACATCGTCGCGTCGCTCCAGTCCGGCTATGCGCGGCGCGGCGAGGCCATGGTGCCGCGGCAGGGCCGTGCGCTGCCATGGCGTGTGCTGCACAGCCCCGAGAGCGACCATGTGATGCTGATGAAGGACCCCGTGGAGGACCCGGCGCTCGAGTTCCGCGGAACCTCGCTGGGCGGCACGCTGCGCCCTGCCACGGCCTGAGGCGACCGCCGATGAAATCCGTGTCGTCTTCGTTCGTCAGCCGGGGCCTGCGCTGCGCGGGCACGCTGCTGTCGCCCGACCGGGGCGAACCGCCGCCCGTCATCGTGATGGCGCACGGCTTTGCCGGTGTGCGCGCGATGCTGCTTCCGCATGCCACCCGCTTCGTGGAGGCCGGCTACGCCGTATTCCTGTTCGACTACCGCAATTTTGGCGACAGCCAGGGCGAGCCACGCCACTGGGTGGACCCGGGCCGGCATCTGGATGACTGGGATGCTGCCATCCGCCACGTTCGCACGCTCGAGGGCATCGACGCCCAGCGCATGGTGCTCTGGGGCACGTCCCTCTCCGGCGGCCACGTGGTCTGCATGGCGGCGCGGGGATATCGGCTCGCCGCGGTCATCGCAGCGCATCCTCTCATGAGCGGTTGGGGCGCGATCACTTCTCTCCGCCCGATGGTGGTCCTGCGCCTGACCCTTGCGGGCCTGCGCGACGTGGTCGGCAGCCTGATCGGCAGGCCRCACTACGTGCCCGTCGTGGGTCGGCCCGGAGAACACGCCGCGCTGACGGGCGCCGAAGCCTGGAGCGGGATGGAAAAGTTGAAGGCCATCGCCGACGTCGAGTGGGAAAACAAGGTGCTCGCCCGCGTATTGCTCAAGATTCCCCGCTACAACCCGATCCGGCTCGCCCGCAAGGTACGCGTGCCAACGCTCGTGATCGCCGGATCCCACGACACCATCGTTTCCGCAGACGTCGCACGCCAGGCGGCGAGCCGCATGCCGAACGCCGAGTTCGCGCTGCATGCCTGCGACCATTTTCAGCCCTACTACGGCGAATACCTCGACAGGAACGTCCAGGAACAGCTCGCCTTCCTGCACAAGCACGTAGCGGTCTGAATCACCCCTCTCGAACCATCAAGCATCCTCTCATGAACTATTCCTTCAAAGACAAGGTCGCCGTTGTCACTGGCGCCGGCTGCGGCATCGGTCGCGCCCTGGCGCTGCAACTGGGCGC
>NZ_JBFUCI010000183.1:0-11611 GCF_056405335.1 Variovorax sp. P1_H12_2 | reverse complement strand
ATCGCCGAGATCCTTCGGTTGTCCGTCAATACCGTGAACTACCACCTCAAGCGCGCGCTTCCCAAACTCGGCGCAGCGACCAAGGCCGGCGCCGTCGCTCTCCTGATGACCCGACCGTTGCGGTCGTCGCGCGCGATGCGTTCAACACGCTGACGACGTGTGCGCCGCCGCGGGCGGGGGCAACGCGGGGCGACCCTTGCGGCTTGCGGAGGATCGCGCACATTCGCGGCTCTGCCGAGTCTCGATCCAGCAAGGGACGAGCGCGTGGCCATCGATCACTTGAACCGGCGCTGCAGCCCGGGCTGCGAAGCCGGCGCGACGGAGAAGTCGCTCCACACCACGCGGCGAGACGGTAATGAGACGACGCGCGCCACAGCCAGCGGCGAGGTCGAGCGCAGCCTGAAGGAGCCCGACCGCGACCGGCGAAGAGAAGGCCTGGCGCGAGGGTGAGAGCTCCGACAACAGATCCATCGCGGCGAATCGGGAGAGCTCCCAGATCTCGGCGCTGCGCGGAAGCGGCTGCGAACCCATCAGCTGAGGGAAGACGTCTGCCAGCAGGTAAGGCCGGTGCGTCGGAAGCAGTCGAGCCACCCCTACCAGCGCGCCATCCGGATTCCGGGCTGCGATGTAGACCGTGTCCGAACGATCGAACTGGTCGAACTCCAGGCCTTCGAAGGTCGCAAGCGACCAGCCAAGCCGCTCCACGAAGACCTGGTGACGGTAGCGCGCGACGCTCGCCACGACGAGCGGCGCCAGTTGTGCAGGTGTTCCTGCGAGGTATTCGATGCGTTGTTCGGGCGACTGCATGGGTGCTATTGCAGCCCGGTCGCGAGGCGGATGCCACTACCCGATCAGGTGAGATTGCAACTGCGGGATGCGCGGGTTGCGGCCTCGTTCGGCGATGCGCCGACGCCGCCGGTTCGCGCGTCGGGTTGAACAAGTCGGTTTTCATCGACCCGGGCCGAGGAATGCCCGGTCGCCTCGGACCTTTGCCATTGCGCAACGAGCCTGCCGTGCAACACGGCTTGCGATGTCCGGGTGCCCCTTTGCCCCGTTCCCCGAATGAAATGAGGCCTGCGACGGTCGGTCCGGCGCGGCGCGATGGATGGCGCGCCGTGACGCAATGAGCAAGCGTTGAGACTTGGAGACCATCGGGGAAAACTTGGCGCTTCTTTCTTAGAGGTGATCAATGCCGAACAACACGCCCGTCTTCCTTGATCCGCAGGATCGCAGTGTGCGCAAGAGGCGCAGCACGCAGGCCGTGACGCTCTCGTCGCGGTGGCTCTCCCGTCTCTTCATTCGAGGCCTGCGGCTGGAGGGCGGGCGAGGGCGGAATGTTTCTCCGGATGCACCCGCCGCGCCACGGCCGTTCAAAGGGGCCATCTACGCGGCCGCCCTGGTGATCGGCCTCGGCGCCCAGGGGGCCTTCGCTCAAGGCGCTGCCAGCGAGACGCCCAAGTGGCCGACGAAGCCGATACGCATCGTCGTCGGGTTCGGCGGTGGATCGTCTCCCGACCTCGTTGCCCGGGCCATTGCGGACCCCTTGTCCAAAGCGCTCGGTCAGCCGGTCATTGTCGACAATCGACCTGGCGCGAGCGGAAACATCGCGGCGGACATCGTGGCCAAGTCCACCGATCAGCACACCATCGGGATGCTGATCAACGGCAACATGACCATTGCCAAGATGATCAACCCTGCGACGCCCTATGACCCCTTGAAGGATCTGGCGCCCATCAGCCTCATCTGCGTGGCGCCGCTGGTCCTGGCGGCCCCGATGGACGCTCCTGGCACCGACGGACGGACCTTTCTCGCCGCAGCGAAGGCCGCAGGCAGTCGCTGGAGCTATGGCTCGCCGGGCATCGGCACGGTGGGCCACCTGGGCATGGAGCTCCTGAAGTCCCGCACCGGCATCGCCCCGGTGCACGTGCCCTATATGGGCAACCCGCAGGTCATCGGTGGACTCATTGGCGGCCAGCTCCAGATATCCCTGCTGCCCCCGGGTCTGGCGGCGGAGCAGATCAAGGCTGGCAGGTTGCGCGCCATCGGCGTGACCTCGCTGGCGCGCAGCCCTTTGGTGCCCGACTACCCGACGCTGGGCGAGGCCGGTGTCGAGAACTTCCAGCTGGAGATCTGGACGGCGGCCGCCGGGCCCGCCACCATGCCCCAACCCATCATCGACCGGTTGTCGAAGCTGATCGGGGAGATCACGCGCACGCCCGAGGTGCGCCAGCGCCTGCACCTGGACGGGTACGAGGCGGTCGGTGCGCCCGCAGATGTCCTGGCCGCGCGAATCAAGGCAGACACTGCACTGCTCGGCAAGATCATCGTCAGCCAAGGCGTGAGGCTGGAATGAGCGAGCCAAAGCCGGGCCATGATGGGGCGTCGTCTGCTGCTGCGGCGCAGGAAGCCAATCTCGCCTCCTTGCGCGCGCAACTCGATGCGATCGATGCGAGGCTGCTGGACGTGCTCTTCGAGCGACTGGCCTGCTGCGCCCGGATCGGGCACCACAAGAAGGTGCACGCGGTGCCCATGATGGCACCGCATCGCATCGGGATCGTTCAGCGCCGCGCCGCCGATTTCGCCGCCAGCCACGCGTTGAATCCCACCTTCCTGCATCAGCTCTACGAGCTGATCATCGCGGAGACCTGCCGCCTCGAGGACGAGATCATCGCCTCGGAAGCGGCCATGCCGCAGGCCGTTCGCTCTGCCTGACCGGGACCTTCTGCATCGATCTTCGCGCGGGTCCTCGCCGACGCATTCCGCCAGGAATGCTTGCGGGGCCGCGCGCTGCGTGAGCCTGTGAAAAAGCATCTCGTCGCATCGCCCTTTCCGACGGCCCGGAAGATCCGGATCCCGGAAGCGCTCAGCCGTCCCCGCAGCACCGTGGCGACGCCGCGCAGTGAAACCGCGCGACGGCTCGGAGAGCAGGTGCGCGCGCTTCGCATCGCAGCGGGCGTCTCGGGCGGAGAGCTGGCCCGCCGCAGCGGCATCTCGCGCTCGATGCTCTCGCGGATCGAGCGCGGCCTGGTGCGAGCCACAGTGGACACGCTCGAGCGGATCGCAGAAGGACTCCATGTGCCGCTTGCCCGGATGTTTTCCGACCAGGCGCAACGAGCGGACTATTCCTTCGTCCCGGCAGGCCGAGGCATCGTGGTCGACCGGGTGGGCGCCGTGGCCGGGTATCGCTACGAACTGCTGGGCCATGTGCTGTCGGGGAATCTCTTCGTGGAGCCCTACCTCGTCCGGCTCCTCCCCGCAGCCATGCCGTACACCAGCTTTCAGCATCCGGGGATCAAGCTCCTCCACTGGATCGGCGGACGCGTTCGATACCGATACGGCGACCGGGTGGTCACGCTGAAGAAGGGGGACTCTCTGCTCTTCGACGCCATGGCGCTCCACGGCGTGGACAGCATTGAGGAGGCGCCGGTCGCCTACCTCTGCGTCGTMTTCACGATGCGAGACTAGACGCACCATCGGCCGGCGCAAGCCTGATCTCGTCATCCACCCGTCCATTCACCTTTCACCTTCCACCACCTCCGAGACAGAACCATGCCATCCTTTGTCACCCTGGGTCCGAGAGGCAGCAACCACGATTTCGTCCTGCGTCGCTATCTGGATGCCCATGGCCTCGGCGACCGCGCCCGCATCGGCCTGGTGGACGACTTTCATGTGGGAGCCCGGCAGGTCGTCGCCGGTGAAGCGGATTTCATGCTTCAGTGCGCGGCGCATCCTGATCTGGGTGAAGTGACAGGCCTCTATCGTGAGGAACTCTTCGTGGTGGACGCCTTCATTTCCCAAAGTCGTCCCATGGCCCTCATGCGTCAGAAGGATCCGGTCGGGGTCCCGGATTGTGTGGCAGTCCAAGCGGCGACTCGCTACTACGCGGACCTGTCGCCCTGGTCTCGGGTGGTGATCGAGCCGACGGTCATGGCCGTGAGCCTGGGCCTGCTGGCGCGACGCCATGCGGCAGGCATCGGCTTCGCTTCGTTCGCCGAGGCACATCCGCAGGCCTTGGAGGTCGTCGTTCCCATCGGATCGATCTGTGACGCGTGGGTGCTCTTCGGGCGCACGGCCGTGGATGGTGGCGAGACCGTGGTCTGGACGTCCAGTCCCGTGTCGCGCCTCCTTGCCACGGATGAGCCGACGGGCTGACGCATCGCAGGTTGTGCGCAGGTTGTGCGCAGCCGGGATGATTCGGGCGCGGACCCCCGGCGATGGCATGGGATCACCGACCGGCCCCTGGCGCTCGCCGCGTGGAGCGCAGGACGTAGACGCCGGAGCCGGCGACCAGCGCAATGCCGACGACGGCGTGCCAGTCCGGCACTTCGTTCCAGACCGCGAATCCCAGCACGAGGGCCCAGATGATGTTGCTGAAGCGGAACGGCGCGACGACGGACAGGTCAGCGCGCCGGCTGGCGGCCACGACGGCACTGTTTCCGACAGCCGTGAAGACCGCAGCCCCGACCATCCAGGTGAGCGTCTGCGGGTCCGTGGGCGCACGGACTTCCAGGGTGGCCATGGCGGCGCCCGCAAGGGTCACCGCCAGGGTGGTGACGGTGGCGACCAGCAGCGAGGGAACATCGAGCGGAATGGCGCGATTGACGAGTTCGCGGCCCGCCAGAGAGGCCGCGCAGGCGAGGGCCAACGTGAGCCCTGGGAGGTCAACCGCGGAAGAGGGTCGCAGGACTATCAGGACTCCGACAAAGCCGGCGGTCGCCGCCAGGACACGATCCATCCTTCTGGGCTCGAGTCCCGTCGCCATGCTCACGGCGGCAACGATCAGGGGAGCGATCATCATGATCGAGGTCACCGTGGAGAGCGACATGCGCGACAGCGCGGCGACGGAGGTTGCCGCCGTCGTGATCTCGAGCAATGCGCGAAGCGCGACGATGGGCCGAAGCGTCCTGCGCCAGGCGTGATGCAGCCGGGCACGCGCAACGACCGCCAGAAGCATCAGCGACGCGAGCAGTCCGCGCAGCAGCAGGATCTGTCCGGCTCCGTAGCGAGCCGCCGCCAGCTTGATGAAGGCGTCGTTCAGCACATAGCAGGCCATGGCGAGCAGCATGAGACCGATGCCATGCCGGTTCTCCTCGGCGGAGGCCATCACGCGCCGCTGTCCGCGTCGTCTTGCGCCTTCGATGCGGGCGGCCCGTCCAAGGACGCGGCACCGCAGGCGCGAAGCGTTTCGTACTGCGCCCTGGCCTTGAGCACGATTTCGTCCACTTCGGCGTCGGGATCCGACATCGCCACGATTGCTCCACCCGATCCGATGGAGACCTTCTCTCCGTCGCTTACGATGGTGCGGATGACGATGTTGAGCTTCGCCTGGCCATCCAGGGACAGGAAGCCCAGGCTTCCGGCGTAGACGCCACGCGGGGCGCCTTCGAGGGCGTCGAGGATCCGCATGGTTCGAATCTTCGGCGCACCTGTCATGGACCCGCCCGGGAAGGTTGCGCGCAGTGCATCGATGATCGACTTGTCGCGGTGCAGTTGTCCGCGGATGGTGCTCACGAGCTGGTGCACGGTCTCGAAGGACTCGACGTGAAAGAGCAGCGGGACGTGGACGCTGCCGACCTCGCACACGCGCGCCAGGTCGTTGCGCAGCAGATCGACGATCATGAGGTTCTCTGCCCGGGTCTTCTCGTCCTCGAGCAGAAAGCGGCTGTTGCGTGCGTCCTGCTCGGGTGTCGCGCCGCGGCCGATGGTTCCCTTGATCGGCTTGGATTCGAGGGTGCCGTCGGCCGCGAGATCCAGGAAGAGCTCCGGCGAGGCGCAGAGGACGGCAAGGGGTCCCGACTTGAGGTAGGCGGCGTAGGGGGCCGGGTTGTTCCGGCGCAGCACGCGATAGACGTTCCAGTCGTCGATCCCGCCGGCGCCGACAAGCTGGTTCGTGAGACAGGCCTCGTACGTCTCGCCCTGGAGGATCTCATCCTGGCAGCGCTCGATGAGCGCACGGTATTGCGGCAGCGGTATGCGCCATGCCATGGGCTCGAGTGCCTCGGCACCCGCTTCGCGCAGGATGGGCGCGGCGAGATCAAGCGTATCCAGCCGCTCGGCGAGTCCGTGCATCCATTCCATATTCGCCTTGGACAAGGCGCCCTGGTCGAGACACAGGATCCATGCGTCCTGGTTCAAATGGTCAAAGGCCACCAGACGGTCCGCGAAGATCCAGAGCGCGTCGGGGGTGGACGCGTCGGGCGTGGGCTGGCCTTGCAGTTCACCGCGCAGCTCGTAGCCGAGATAGCCGACGTAGCCGCCGATGAATTCGAAGGGCCACTCGCCCGCGGGGACCGCGCACTGGGCGAGGCGCTCCTGGAGGAAGTCGAAGATGCTGCCCGGGGCGCTGCTCGCCCCGGCGGCAAGCAGGTGGTCCGGGGCGGGTCCCTGGACGTGGAGCTCCTGCTCGGCCGAGCGATAGGTCACGACCTGCGCAGCAGGGCCGCGGGCATCCCCCATGTACGAGAAGCGTCCTCGCTGGCCGTCGGGGGCGCTGCTGTCGAGCCAGAAGGCGTCATGGGCGTCCGCGAAGCAGGCCGAGAACACCGCTTCGGGCTCGGGAAAGTTCTGCAGGCGATGGATGTGGACGCTGAAGCGAGGCCCTTTGGGGCTCTTCCGCGCGGCCTGGGCCGAGCCGCGGCCCGGAAGGCCCGCACGGGATGCGTGCCGCGCATGCCATTCCTGCGTGAGGTCCCGGAAGTTGGCCAAGAGCCGGGCGCCGAACTCCGTGCAGATCGACTCGGGATGGAACTGCACGCCCCACCAGGGTCGATGAAGGTGTCGCAGGGCCATGAGCGTGCCGTCCGGCGTCCACGCCAACTCCTCCATGTCGGAGGGAAGGTGGCTGGCCGCGAGCGAGTGATAGCGCACTGCCTCGAAGGGTGAGGGAATGCCGCGGAAGAGCTCGCAGTCCACATGCGAGACCTTGTCCAGGCGCCCGTGCATCGGGCGGATGGCCAGGTCCACGGTCGCCCCCGAGAAGTGGGCCATGGCCTGATGGCCCAGGCACACACCCAGGATGGGGACATCCGAGAAGCGCAGCGCGTCGCCGGAGATCCCCAGATCGCTGGCCCGCTGCGGCCGCCCGGGCCCGGGCGAGATCACGATGTTCTCGAACTCCATGGCCTGGACCTCGGCCCATGGCAGCTCGTCGTTGCGTAGGACGATGGGCTCGCGGCCGTTGGCGGCCGCCAGGTACTGGTGCAGGTTGTAGGTGAAGGAATCGTGGTTGTCGATCAGCAGGGTGTGCATGGAAAACCTCGCCGGTGTCCTGAGGGCTTCGATGGTGAAGCGGCGGATGGATCTGTCCAACTACCAGAACGGGTGGGTTCGTTCGGTGCGCGAGATCGGCGCGCGGAATGCCGAGAGGGTGACCCGGCGCCTTCGTGATCCGCGGGCTGAAGCGTTCCAACCGGACACGCGGCGCGGCCGGCAGGGAAACCGAGAAAGGTGAAGGTGAAAAAACGGGAAGGGACGCGCAGGCGACGGGGCCTGCGCAGGCCGATGCCGTGCCCTCGACCCGGAACGCTCTCTAGGCGCCCGCCTGAATCAATTCGGCGAGCGACGCCTCGGGCGTCTGCATGCACGCGCGGCACCAGTCCAGATAGAACAGGACGTCCATGTAGCGCTCGCCGCGCTCGATTTTGGATACCGCTGACTGAGCAATCTTCAGGCGGGCACCGAGTTCGGCCTGCGTGAGACCGCTCTGGCGCCGAAGCTTGCGCAGATGTCTGCGCAGAATCTCGTAGCGGCGGTGGTGGATGGGAACAAGCACGCACACATGCTCTCCAAGAATCATAAAAAACCCATTTCGGACTATTGTTGTGTATGATCGTTCGAGAGAAAAAAGCCAGAATGGACTTTATTGTGTTCTTCTTCGTCGTCGCTCCGCCCCGTGCGCGTGGCCGCGTCGGCCGCGGCCCGCTCGCGGGCAAGCGGTCGACGAAGGCACAGCGGCCCGGGGTGCGTGAAAGCACCGGGTGGCCGTGTGCGGCGGCTGCCGTGCACGCGGCAGCCGCGATGGTCGCAGAGCGAGGCCGGTGATGCGCGCGCGCGCTGCGCCATCGCCRCTGCCGAGCGCGCGAAAGCCCCGATTGCCCGCCTCGCTCGCGCGGGTGCCTCTTCGTGCAGGGCCACCCGCGAAGAGCGAGGCCCTGCATCGTCTGGGCGAGGAGGTGCGCAACCTCCGGATCGCCCATGGGACCTCGGGCGGTGAGTTGGCTCGGCGTTGCGGGCTCTCGCGGTCCATGCTCTCGCGCATCGAGCGCGGGCTGGTGTCGCCCTCCATCGACACCCTGCATCAGTTGGCAGAGTCACTGGAGGTCCCGCCGTCACGCTTCTTCTGTCATCAGAACGCCCGGCCCGAGCTGTCATTCGTGCCCGCCGGACGAGGCATCGTGGTGGATCGGCTCGGCGCGACCGCAGGGTTCCGCTACGAGCTGCTCGGCCACTCGCTGTCCGGCAACCTGCTGGCCGAACCCTACGTCGTCCGCCTGAAGCCGGGTGCGCGACCCTTCGTCGAGTTCCTGCACCCCGGGCGGGAGTTCATCCACATCCTGTCGGGTCGCATCCGCTATCGCCATGGCGGCCAGGCGCTGGAGATCGGCCAGGGAGATTCGCTCTTGTTCGACACCAGTGCGCCCCACGGCGTCGAGCGGATCCTCGAGGAGCCCGTGAGCTACCTCATGGTGAGCGTCACCACGCGGAACTGAGACGCCGGGTTGTTGCGGCTAGCCGTGGGCGGCCCTGCGCCGCGCTCGGGCCGAGGAGGCGCCGGCAGCGCATGCCGCGGCGCTACGTCGCGCCCGGGCGTTCAAGTCCGTCGCGCTTGCTCGAGGTCATGGTCATGGTGCCGCCTGCGCGCTGAGCAATTCACCTGCTTGGGTACCTGGTCGTTCCACCCTCGGACATCAGTCGCACCAAGCCGCTCGTGCGCCTGATCCTCAATCAGATCGGGCGGCGACTGACGGAGTCCCTGGACGGAAGCGACGGCATCGCGCGACGCCACAAGATGCTCCTGATGCTCGACGAGTTCCCGGCGCTCGGGTGGCTCGACTTCTTCGAGTCCGCACTGGCCTTCATGGCGGGTTATGGCCTGCGGGCGTTCCTGATCGCGCAATCCCTCAACCAGATCAACAAGTCCTACGGACAGAACCACTCGATCCTGGACAACTGCCATGTGCGCGTGGCGTTCGCGACCAACGACGAACGCACCGCCAAGCGGATCTCGGAGGCATTGGGCACGGCCACCGAGCAGCGCGCGCAGCGCAACTATCCCTTCTTGACGTCTGAGGAGTCGCTCAATGCTCAATCTCGCGGAATATCGCCGACGCCCAGCCCTGCTGGCCGACTGGCTGCCATGGGCGGGCATCGTCGCCCCGGGCGTCGTTCTCAACAAGGACGGCTCCTTCCTGCGCACGGCGCGCTTCAGAGGGCCCGATCTGGAGAGCGCAACGCCGGGCACTGGCGGGCTGTGGCTGCCAGCACGTCCACTGACGTGCTCGAGGTCGAAATCGTTTGCTCTGACCGGACCGAACACCGCCGGCGGGTTGAGGGGCGGAAAGCTGATATTCAGGATTTCACGCCGCCAACCTGGGAGGCGGTCCTTCATCATGAATACGAGGCATGGACAACAAGCCGCCTTGTCATTGATTCCGCGCTCTTCACCGCGAGCGAAGCGGCGAAGCAGATTCGGGAGAGGCTCAGCCAAGCCGGGGGTAGGTGAGCAAAGGCAGAATGCGACCAGAACCAGACTTTCAAAAGGACCTTCGGTGACGTTGCGAAAAAATTTCGAGGAAGTCATTTCACCTGTCCGAACTATCCTGATGCTGGTGTTCTCTGGCCTCGTCTTTTTCGCCGCGACCTGGCACGGTTTGGGGCGACCAAACTCGGTTTCCGAGTACCGCTTTCTCGGGCGACTCTCTGAGCAGAAGGTAGGTGAGCGCTTGGACCTAGGGGCGCAAATGCCTGGAGATTGGGAGATGGTCTGCGATGCTCACGGGTATGCGGGGGACTTCTATCCGGAGAAGTACGGTCGAAAGTACCCTGCCGTTGGCGAACCCGATGACGGGGCATGGGGTCTTGTTTTCATCGATGCGGATGGGTCCTTCACATCCGCGTCCGGAACCTGCAAATCGACTGGCGTCCTACTCACCATGGAAGGCTGCGCAACACGCGACCAAGTGGTTTTGACGCGAGAAGCCAGAAGTTTTCCATGCCCGGTTTTCAAGAACTAGTTCGCTCTTGCGCGAGGCATTCCGAGGTCCAGGACTGAAGTCGCCAGGAGCGGACATTCCTGGTGGGCATCCAATTTGATGCCCGACCCCAATTCGGTCGTGCCATGCACTACCGCGCCGACGACTCCTGCCCGAACTTGATGAGGTTGCCGTCCGGGTCCATGACATAGAGTTCATCCATGCCCCATGCCGTGCGAACCACGGCCTGCAGCGAGGGTAGCTTCGGACTGAGCTCACGATGCACGGCCTCGATGTCCTCCACGCGGATGTAGCACGAGGTGTTCTCGGCGATGTGCTTATCGTTGCAGGCCCAGAAGTGCAGCTCCGTGTCGCCGCGCACCGCCATGCCGTACGAAAATCCCTCAAAGTGCTGAGTCCGGAAACCAAGGACATTCCCGTAGAAATCGAGAGTGCGCTCCATATCGAGTGAAGCGAGGACGGGTATTGCCTTGCCGAAGCTTGCTTGATTCATTGCGATTTCGGTTTCCTTGAGGAAGCCATTGTGCAGGGGCGGGTCTGAGCGTCAGCTCTTGGGAAGGTCTTACCTCGGTATCGGGCCCGGGGACGCCGACGCAGGAATAAAATCCGGGCCGGCGTGCATTTGAAGAGAAGACGTCTTTCCATCGATTCATCAAAATTCAGACGCCTTTGTCGCCAACGTTCATGACGCTAGGCGACGAACTCCCTCACTTTCAAAGGTTCCAGACTCAATGACGAAGTCCTACGCGCAACTCAAATCCGCCATCGCCAAACTCGAAAGGGAAGCGGCTGCGCTTCGTGAAACTGAGACGAAAAAGGTGGTTGCGCAAATCAAGGAGTCGATTGCCACGTTTGGCCTGACCGTCGAACACCTCTTTGGCCGAGGCGCCAAAGCATTGAAAGTAGTCGCCGGCAAAGCCCTCGGCGATGGCAAAGCAGTGCGCAAGGGCGCAGGCGTTCCCAAGTACCGACACCCCAAGACGGGCAAGACCTGGACGGGCTTCGGCAAAGCTCCCGGATGGATTGCCACGGTTCGCAACCGTGACAAGTTTCGCATCGACCAATCTGGCGTCGTCGCAGAACCTTCGGTCGAAAAGGCCGTGGCGCCTGTCGCTGCAGTGGCGAAAAGGGCCACCCGTAAGGCCCGCGCAGTTGCAGCACCGGTGAAGACGTCGCGTCGCGCCAAGAAGGTTGCTCCCGCTTCTGTCACAGCTCCCGAAACTCAGGCTGAAAAGCCGGTCGCGAAGAAGGCCGCACCGGCAAAGAAGGCAGCTGACGCCTCCAAGACTGCAAAGGCTGCTGCGAAGACCACCAAGAAGGCCGCCGCCACTAAGTCGCAAGCTGCCGCCAAGACCCGCAGCGCGCGCACGTCCACGAACGCTGTGGCGCCTGTGTTGACC
>NZ_JBFUCI010000182.1:0-11759 GCF_056405335.1 Variovorax sp. P1_H12_2 | reverse complement strand
GTCGGCGGCGGCGATGCGCTCGGCCGGCAGCGCGATCGCGTTGATGGTCAGGTCGCGCCGCGCCAGGTCCTCTTCGAGCGTGACGTCGGGTGCCGCATGGACGACGAAGCCGCGGTAGCCCGGGGCGCTCTTGCGTTCGGTGCGCGCCAGCGCGTATTCCTCGCGCGTCTCGGGATGCAGGAAGACCGGGAAGTCGCGCCCCACCGGCAGGAAGCCGAGCGCGGCCATCTTTTCGGGCGTCGCGCCGACCACGACCCAGTCGTGGTCGCTGCCGTCGCGGCCGAGCAGCGCATCGCGGATAGCGCCGCCGACGAGATAGGTTTGCATGCGCGCAGTGTAGGGCGGCGCGCGAGCGGCTCAGCGTGCCAGGCGGTACGGCTCGTCGATGGTGACGAAGTCCTTTTCCACGAGCGCTTCGTCGATCCAGGCCTTCACGGCCGGCAGCGCGCGGATGCGCTCGACGTAGGCCGAGATCGCGGCGGGCACGGGCAGCCCGAAGGACTTGATGCGCATGCACACGGGCGCGAAGTAGGCGTCGGCAATGCTGAATTCGCCGAACAGCAGGGGGCCGCCGCTCGCTTCGAGCAGGCCGCTCCAGAGTTGCACGATGCGATCGAGGTCGGCCCGCACGCCGGGCTGGTCGCGAAGGATGATCTGGCCCTGCAGGCGAAAGTCGGCCTCGATGTTCATTCCGCAATGGCTGCGCAGCATGAGAAAGCCTGCGTGCATCTCGGCGCACGCGCTGCGCGCCTGCGCGCGCAGCGCGCGGTCGGCGGGCCAGAGCTTCTTGTCGGGATGCGTCTCGGCGAGGTATTCGCAGATGGCGAGCGTGTCGTAGACGACGATGTCGCCGTCCTTCATGACCGGCACCGTGCCGGTCGGGTTGAGCGGCAGGATCGTGTGCTTGAACTTCGAGTCGGCGCCGAAGGAATCGAAGCGCAGCATGACTTCGTCGAACGGGATGCCGGCCTGCTTCATGAGCACCCAGGGTCGCATCGACCACGACGAGTAGTTCTTGTTGCCGATGTAGAGCTGGGTCATGGCGGTTCTCCGGGGTGGTGCAAAGCCCTTGATGCTAGCCGTGCCACGCGCGCCGATTGATGCCATCGCCGCGCGGTATTGATGCTCAGGCGGGTGGGGTGTCCGGGGAGGGCGGCGGCGCCAGGTCGACCGTCCGCGGCAGCGCGGGGGCGCTGCCGTGCCAGCGGCGCACGGCGCGCTGGAAGAACATGCTGTTGGGGATCTTCAGCGTGGTGCCCTCCTGCGCGCTGCCGCTTTCCTCCAGCGTGGTGAAGACCAGGTTGATGTCCAGCACGCGGCCCTTGAGGCCCGGCTTCTCGCCGTTCTCCAGCACCTCCACCGTGTCGCCGGGCCAGAACATGCGCGTGGTGAAGATCAACAGCGCGCAGAAGATGTTCGACAACACGCTCCAGGCGGCGAAGAAGGCCACCGCGCCGACGGCGGCGAAGCTCGTGAAGGCGGTCCACAGCACGGTGCCCGAGACCCCCAGCCGCTCCAGGCCCCACAGCAGGGCGCCGCCATAGATCAGGAAGCCGGTCGTGCGGCGCGTGATCAGGGCCACGTTGCCGGGCAGTGCGTAGCTCGTGGTCACGCGCAGGATCACCCGGCGTGCGAGGCGGTACAGCAGCCAGGCGGCCAGCACGATCAGCGCCACCTGCGCCATGGGGATGAGGATCTCCAGCCATTCGATGGCCCAGGCGGGTAGCTGGGCGCGCAGGCTTTGCAGGGTTCGGTTCACTCCCGTCCTCAGGGCAGGTCTTTGTTCGGCTCGGGTTCGCTGGCGTTGCGCGGGCCCACGCTGCCCAGCCGCGCCTTGAGCGACTGCGGCTGGCCGCTGATCAGGGCCGCGTAGTTGGTGGTGTTGGCGAGCACCTTCTTGACGTAGTCGCGGGTCTCGTTGAAGGGGACGTTCTCGGCCCAGATGGCCGCCTCCATCAGCGGCCCGTTGCGCCAGCTGCGCGGCCGGCCCGGGCCGGCGTTGTAGGCGGCCGCGGCCAGCGCCATCGAGCCGTCGAAATCGTCGAGCGCGAGCTTCAGATAGTTGGTGCCGATGGTGATGTTGGTCTCGCGGTCGTTGATCTGGCCCGGCGTGAATTCGCCCATGCCGATCTTCTTCGCGGTCCAGCGCGCGGTGGCCGGCATCACCTGCATCAGGCCCGAGGCACCGACACCGGAGCGCGCCTCCATGATGAAGCGGCTTTCCTGCCGGATCAGGCCGTAGACATAGGCTGGGTCGAGCCCGATCTCCCGGCTCTTGCGCACCACCGTGTCGTGGAACGGCATCGGGAAGCGCTGATCGATGTCGATCACGCCCTTGGTGCGTTCGCTGGTGTTGATGCAGCGGTCCCAGACCTCGCGCTGGCAGGCCAGGTCGGCGGCGGCCAGCAGCTCGCGGTCGCTCATTCCGCCCTTGTCGTGCAGGTTGGTGGCGTAGTTCCACTCGCGCGTGCCTTCGGGGCGCAGCCCGATCCCGATCGCGTAGAGCGCGCGGCCGAGCGAGGCGTTGCCGCGCGCCGCGTTCTTCTCCTCGGCCGTGAGCGGGTCCGGCCTGGTCGGCACGGCGGCGCGCTGGCCCAGTTCCTCGAGCGCCAGCAGTTCGTAGAAGCCGCGCGTCCCGGCGATGGTCTCGAACAGGATGCGGGCCTGGCCGTGGCGCTCCTCGCCGCCGCCCGCGAGCAGGGCGCGGCCCTTCCAGTAGACCCAGGTCGGGTCCTGCTGCTGGACCTCGCTCATGGCGTCGATCGCCGCCTGCACGTTCTTCCAGCTGCCGCTGCGCAGGGCCGCGCGCGCCTTCCAGGCGAGCATGTCGTCGCTCAGGTCGCCGGGCCGGGTGACATTGGCGAAGTAGCTGTTGGCCAGCGGCGAGAGCTTGGTGGCGAACTGGCGCCCGATCGCGCCCCAGAGCCAGTTGCGCTCCTCGGTCGACAGCGTGGTGTCCCATTTGCCCTCGAGCTGGGAAGCGGCCACGGCCGGGTCGGCGACCGTCATCTTGATCAGGGCCAGCACCACCAGCTCGCGGCGCGACTTGGCGACCGCGGTGGCGCGGCCGGCCAGGAACCTGGCCGGGCTGGCGTTCATGTCGTCGAACAGCCCGATGGCATCCGGCGCGACCAGGAGCACCGCGGCGCGGGCGGCCTGCGGACGATTGGCCTCGATCGCCAGCCGGGCCTTCTTCCAGGCGTCGTTGGGCGACATCAGGCGGGCGCCGATCATCCGGTCGGCCGCGGTCAGGCAGCCGTCATCGAGATCGCGCTGGGCGAACCAGTTGCGCCGCACCTCGTCGGCCTGGGCCTGGGTCACGCTGCCCGAGCGCAGCGTCTCGACCAGGATCGCGTAGCAGCGCACCTGGGCGTCGTCGTTCATCCGGAAGGCCGGGTGCAGCGCGCCGAAGCTGTCCCAGTCGCGGCGCTGGCCTGCCAGCAGCAGCCAGTCGTTGCGCATCCGGTCTTCCTGGTAGGTCCCGGGATAGCGGGCCAGGAAGTCCTGCACCTCCTGCGCACTGGCTTCTCCGAGCCGCGACTTGAGTTCCCAGTAGGCGGCCCAGGGTTCGAGCGCATGGCCGCGCGCCTGCGGCAGCAGGGCGGCCAGGCGGGCCTTGTCGCCGCGTTGCGCGGCCTGTTTCATTTGCAGCAGGACGTCGTCGCTGCCGCTTTGGGCGCGGGCCGGCTGCAGCATCGCCGCAGCGGCCAGCAGCAGCGACAAGGCCAGGGTGGAAAAAGAGGTGGCGGCCGGGCGCCGAGTGGATGCCAAAATGCTTGCGAACTGCATCGGGGGATTATGGACAAGTCAAAGGGTGCCGACACCTCGGAAACGGCCACTTTTCTCAAGGGACAACTGCGAGCGGCGCTGATCGAGCAGCGCCTCGCCATGCCCGACCGCCTCGCGCGCGCTGACCTGCTGCAGCGCGTGATGCGGATCTGGCTGGTGGGGCGGCCGGACGCCGTGATCGGCGCCTACTGGCCGATCAAGGGCGAATTCGACCCCTTGCCGGCCCTGCACCGCTGGAAAGAGGACGGCGAACTGCTCGACGAGCCGCAGCGCCGGCGCATCGGCCTGCCGGTGGTCGACCGGGTGCACAAGACGCTGACCTTCCATGCCTGGTATCCGGGCTGCCCGATGGAGAACGACGCCTTCGACATCCCGAAACCCAAGGACACCGAGCTGATCGTCCCGACGCTGCTGTTCGTGCCCTGCCTGGGCTACAGCGCCGGCGGCTACCGGCTGGGCTACGGCGGCGGGTTCTACGATCGCACGCTGGCGGCGCTGGAGCCACGGCCGTTCACGGTCGGGCTGGGCTTCGCAAACGGCTTCATCGACGATTTCGAGCCGGAGGCGCATGACCTCCCCCTGGATGCGATCCTGAACGACAACGGCGTCGTCTGGCCGATTGGTTGAGCTCGCCCCCAGGTTGCCCGGCACTTCGTGTCCGGGCGCCCACCCCCTGCCGGGGGCAACACCAGAGGCCCGGCAAAGCCGGTTCCTCGGTGTTTCACCAACGGGCCTGGCTGCGCCGGCCGGTGGAAGTCAATCCAGCTGGTCGATGGTGTCGGGGTCCGGTACTTCGCCGATCGTCTCGCGCGTGGTGGCGGCCTGGCCCTGCAGCCATTCACAGAAGGCCTGGATCTCGGGGCGCGGCGCGCTGCGCGGGCCCGTGATCAGCCAGTAGGCCATCGGTGAATCCATCCGGTGCTGCGGCAGCACCTCGACCAGGTCGCCGTTGGCCAGGCTTTCGGCGATCAGCGAGCTGCGCGCCAGCACCACGCCCTGGCCGGTCAGCGCGGCTTGCACCATCTGATAGGCGTAGTTGAAATATAGCCAGCGCCGCGGCTGCGCGCGCGGCATGTCGTTGACCTCGAACCAGCGCCGCCAGGTCAGCCATTCGAGGTGCGTGCGGTGGGCGTCGCCGGCCTCGATCAGCGTGAAGCGCGTGATGTCCACCGGCGCCTTGATCGCCGGGTTGCTCTTGATCAGCCAGGGGCTCGCCACCGGCGTGATCGTTTCGCCGAAGAGGCGCAGCGCCCCGGCCGGCATGTTCTCGCGCGGACCGTAGCGCAGGGCGATGTCGACGTCGGCGATGTCCATGTCGAGCGCCACGTCGCTGGCATCGATGCGGATGTCGATTTCCGGGTTGTCGCGCTGGAAGGCCTCGAGCCGCGGGATCAGCCACATCGAGGCGAAGGAGGCGAAGGTGGTGAGCGAGACACTCTTGCGCCCCGCGTTCTGCCGGATCTGGCGCACCGCGCCGTCGATGCGCGGCAGCGACTGCTGCACCGCCAGCAGCAGCTGGGCGCCGGCGCCCGTGAGCTCGACCGCCCGCGTGTGGCGCAGGAACAGGCCGACGCCGACCTCTTCCTCGAGCGACTGGATCTGCCGGCTCACGGCCGACTGGGTCAGCGCCATTTCCTCGGCGGCGGCGCGGAAGTTCAGGTGCCGGGCGACGGCCTCGAAGGCGCGAAGATGACCGGCCGCGATCGGCCGTGAACGCAGGTGGGTCTGGGAGTGGAGCATGGGCGGGAGGGGCTTCAGCTGGAAGTTGGATTGATGCGAAACCGGAATCAGTAGGCTACCGCGTTTTCATTGGACTGCCAACGAGCGTGCGCCGATCATTCATTCCCGAAGCGCGCCATTGCGTGCTGCAAATCCTCAGGAGTCCACCATGTCCGCTGTCTGCACCTCTACATCGCTTCCGTCCGTTGCGCTGGCCCGTCCGGCGGCCGTGCCGCCGGCCGTTCGCCGCGGTGCATGGCAACTCGATGCCGGCCATGCGATGAGCCTCAGGGCCGCCAGCGCGAGCGTGCTGCGGATCCGCCAGGGCCGGGTCTGGGTCACCCGCGACTCGACGGCGCGCTCAGCCAGCGAGGACCTCGTGCTGGCCCCGGGCGAGTCGCTGGCGGTCGCCGCCGGCGAACGCATCGTGATGGAGCCGTGGGACGGCACCGGCGCGACCTACAGCTGGGACGCCGTGGCCTGAGCTGCGCAAGGCCAGGGCCCCGGGTCTTGGCCTGAGATGTTGAAGCTGGCAGCGTCGCTGCTCAGTCGTTCCTCAGCGGCAACCGGGTGGTCGGGGCAGGCCGCCATCTTTGGCGCAGACCGGCTGCGGGCCGCGACTCAAATACCGTCGTTGTGAGCACGAACGCACGCCGCGCGTGGCGAAATCGGCGTCCGCGTTTTAGATATCGCGTATCTTCGGGCCTTCGCGCGAAATCCTGCTCCCACCGTCCCATCCATGAAACTGCTCTCCCGGCTGCGCCAGATCGCCATGGTGAGCGGCGTCGAGTTTCTGGGTGTCGCGGTCGGTGGCATTGCGGGCTTGCTGATCGTCAACGTGCTGCCCAAGGATCAGTACGCGGTCTACACCTTCCTCATCACCTGCATGCAGCTGATCCTGGGGCTGACCGATCTGGGGCTGAGCAAGTGCTCGCTGCCGATCGTCGGCCAGCGGAACAACGAGGTGCCCTGGGTGGTGGGCGTCTGCCGTCAGATCTTCAGCCGCCGCACGCTGGTCCTGGTCGCCAGCTTCGCCTTCGTGGTGCCCTATGCCATCTATACCTTCCTGCAGCATGGGTGGAGCGAATGGGCCTACGTGTTGGCTGCCGTGMTGATCGTCGCCTCGATCCTGATCACGTTGTGGGGCCACTATGCCGGCGCAGTGCTGTTGATCCTCGGGTACGTGAACGCGCTCAGCCGCATCGGTGCCTGCGTGACCACCGCGCGCTTCGCGCTCGTGTCGGCGGCCCTGCTGCTGCCCATGACGCCCTATTCGATCGCGATCCTGCTGGTTGCGACCGTGAGTTCCGAAGTCCTCGCCCTGGTGCTCTTGCGCAGGGAGTTCAAAGCCAGGAACATCAAGGAATCGCGCCTGAGTCCGCRGGACGAGAAGCGCGTCGACAGCCAGATCCTGAAGATCGTGATCCCCTTGATTCCGTCGGCCGTGTTCTTTCAGGTTCAGGGAGTCGTCACCATCTTTCTGGCCTCCCTGTTCGGCACCGCGAACATGGTGGCCGACATCGGCGCCTTTGGCAGGCTTGCACTGGCGCTGGTGCTGCTTGATCGGGTGGCGGGTATTCTCCTGTTTCCGGCCATTGCGAGAGCACCGGCAGGAGCGCGCCTCGTGACGATGATCTCCAGAGCCCATGCCATCTATTTGGTGGCGATGATATGCCTGCTCCTGAGTGCAGTCTTCTTTCCGCAATACTGGATTCTGCTGCTGGGGAAAAAATACGAGAATATGGTGCCCTATGTCTGGATGCTGTTCTTGTCTTCCATCCTGTTGAACGGGGCTGGGTTCGCCTTCTCCACCCTCGCGGTGCGGGGATTCACCGAGAAGCAGGCATTCAGCGTGCTGGTCGTCATCGCCTTGCAATGTTTGTATTTGTGGAAATTCGGCGCCAACGAACTTTCTTCAATTCTCTGGTTTAACATCATCACGAGTGCTGCTCATTTCTTTTATCAATACGTGTTACTGATTTCAAGGTGGCCCGATTTTAAAAGAGCGCCGCAAACCGCTGTCGAGGGCCTTACGCCATGAAAAAGCCGAGAATAAGCATCATCATTCCGTCCTACAACCAGGGCAAATACATCGAGGAAACCCTGCGGTCCATCTTCGATCAGGGCATCGATGGCCTGCAGTTGATCGTGATGGACGGCGGCAGCACCGATCAGACCCTCGATATATTGAAGAAATACGCGAACAAAATCGACGTACTGGTGTCGGAGCGGGACGGCGGGCAGACCGACGCCATCAACAAGGGATTGCGGCAGGCCCGGGCGGATATCGTCGGCTGGCTCAACAGCGACGACGTCTACCTGCGAGGCGCACTGGCGAAAGTGTTGCGCGTCTTCGACGAGCACCCGGAGGTTGGCGTGGTGCATGGCGACCGCCTCATGCTCGACGCCGATTCGCACGTGGTCGGCTGGGTCTGCGGGCGCGAGTTCAATCCCGCCGAGTACGGTTACAACGTGGCGAGCGAAACGGCGTTCTGGCGAACCAATGCGTTGCAGGAACCGCTGGATGCCTCGTTGCGCTTCACCATGGACCTGGACTGGTTCAGCCGGCTGTATGTGGCGGGCGCGAAATTCCATCTGATTCCCGATTTCATCGGGGCGTTCCGCTGCCATGCAGAATCCAAATCCTCGACCATGCAGGAGGTGTGCGGTGTCGAATCGGAGCGCTGCTGGGTCAAGTACTTTTCCAATGACAAATGGAAAATAACCGCACCCAATAATCCGCGGCGATTCTACGGAAGACTGCTGACCCGGCCATTCATGCTCACGGCGCCATACCTATATCAGCGCTTCATTCTGCGCTCGGCTCGGCGCAACTCGGCGCACGCTTGAGTGCCGACTGATTCCAGGAAATCTGCAGTCATGATGATCGGCAATAAGGCAAGATACTTCGGCGTCGAGTTTCTGATCTATCTGACGAATCACTGGGTCAATCGGTTTCCTTCGCACTACGTTCGGCGAATGTGGTATCGGAGGGCCATGGGGTTCGATATCCATCCCGACAGCAGTCTGCTCATGGGAAGTACCTTCGACACCCGAAGAGGAATAAGCATCGGCCGGCATTCGATCGTCAACGAGAAATGCCGGCTCGACAATCGGGGGGAGTTGACGATCGGCAACAACGTCTCCATCAGTTCCGAGGTCATGATCCTGACGGCTACGCACGATGTCCAGTCGCCCGTGTTTGCCACGGTGTGTTCGCCCGTGGTCATCGACGACTACGCGTGGATCGGTGCTCGCGCGGTCATCTTGCCGGGGGTTCATATCCACCGCGGCGCGGTGGTGGCGGCGGGGGCGGTGGTGACCGGTGACGTGCCCGAGAACGTCATTGTGGGTGGCGTTCCGGCTTGCCCGATCGGCACGCGCAGCGCCGAGATGGTCTACGAGCCCGACTATCGCAGGCTTTTCCATTGACCCAGGCGCCGTGAGCGGGCTTCGTCACGATGCCTTGGTCAACTGGCGCAGATCGTCCTCATGGGCACGCAGCCGCCGCACGGCCTTTTCGCGCTGCGCGTCGCTGGTTCGGTTGTGAAGCGCCGCGACGGTCCGGCAGGACTCCTGCTGCGCCGCCTGTTGCCGATCGCGCAGCGGCCCGGGCGGAGGCTCGGCGATCCGCGCCACATAGGCCTGGATCGCCGACCGGGCCTCGGCCGGGGATGTCTTCTCGACACTGAAGCGCCGTAGCAGCGCCAGGACCTCCTGCTGCCGCTTCTTTCGTTCGGCGTCGAATGCGCGCGGGTCGAAGGCCGAGCGCTCGAGTTGCAGCCGCAGCAGTTCGCGCTGCCCGCCGTCGAGCCGGCCGTAGAAGTCTTCGCTGCGATCGAGGAACTGGTCGTATCGCTTGTCGCGCTGCTTGGCGGGGCTTCGATCGAGCCAGTCCTTTCTATATTCGTCGTTGATCCTTTCGTACTTGCGGGCGAGATGCTCCACTTGCGCTTCGCTGAGGCTGAGGGCCAGAGCGGTGCCCGCCGGCTCCGCCCTCTCGGCCAGCGCCAGCAGGCGCAGCCGCAGCGCGTCGAACAGCTCGCAGGCCTGGGCCGGTGTCAGGTCGGCGGGTGCCAGCGCCTGCGCCTGCTGCAGCAGGTCGGCGATCTTCGGCAGTTCGTCGCGCCGATGCCAGGCCAGCAACTGCCGCAGCTCGTCGCGCACGCGCGGCGATTGCGCGTCGTCGAAGTCGAGGTAGCCGTCGAGCCACCAGTAGCCGACTTCGGGCAGGTTGTTGTAGGCCAGCTTGACCGTGCTGCAGGCGGCGAGCGCTGCGCCCAGGGCGAGCGCGCCGATAATTCGTGCCAGCTTGGCGCAACATTTTCTGGAAAGTGGCATGAATCAGACTCCGCAGGACAACGAGGGACCGGTCGACGTCGTCATCATGGCGGCCGGCAAGGGCACGCGCATGAAGAGCAGTCTGCCCAAAGTGTTGCATCGTTTGGCCGGGCGCGCGCTCGTGGCCCATGTGATCGACACCGCGACGCGCATCGGCGGGCGCCACATCGTGGTCGTGACCGGTCACGGCGCGACCGACGTCGAGGCGGCGCTCGAAGGGGCAGCGGCCGGTACGACGCCGCAGTTCGCGCGCCAGGTGCCTCAGCTCGGCACCGGCCATGCCATGCAGCAGGCGGCGCCGCTGCTGCCTGACGATGGCACGGTGGTGGTGCTGTCGGGCGACGTGCCGCTGATCGGCGACGACACCTTGCGCGCGCTGGCGGCCCAGAGTGCGGGCCGGCGGCTCGCGCTGCTGACCATCAGGGTCGACGACCCGAAAGGATACGGACGCATCGTGCGCGTGCAGGGGGCGCCGGATGCCGAGGGCGAAGTCCTGTCCGTGGTCGAGGAGAAGGACGCGACCGAGGCGCAGCGCGCCATCCGCGAGGTCTACAGCGGCGTGATGGCGGTGCCGGCGCGGCTGCTCAAGGCCTGGCTGGCGCGGCTCGACAACAAGAACGCGCAGGGCGAGTACTACCTGACGGACATCGTGGGTTTCGCCACCGTGGACGGCGTGCCGGTGGTCGCGCATCGCACCGACGATGCGCTGCAGGTGGCGGGCGTCAACAGCCCGGCGCAACTGGCCGCGCTCGAGCGCGCCTATCAACTGCGCCAGGCCGACGCGCTGATGGCGCAGGGCGTGCGCCTCGCCGACCCGGCGCGCTTCGACCTGCGCGRCACCCTGGCCTGCGAGTCGGATGTCGAGATCGACGTCAATTGCGTCTTCGAGGGGGCGGTGTCGCTGGGCGCCGACGTGCGCATCGGCGCCCACTGCGTGATCGCCAATGCGCGCATCGAGACCGGATCGGTGATTCACCCGTTCACCCACATCGACGGCGATAAGGCCGGCGTGACCGTGGGCGAGGGCTCGCGGATCGGCCCGTTCGCGCGGCTGCGCCCCGGGGCCCGGCTGGGCGCCGAGGTGCACGTCGGCAATTTCGTGGAAATCAAGAACTCGACCCTCGGCGCGGGTGCCAAGGCGAATCACCTCGCCTACCTGGGCGATGCCACCGTCGGGCAGCGCGTCAACTACGGCGCCGGCAGCATCACGGCCAACTACGACGGCGCCAACAAGCACCGCACGATCATCGGCGACGACGTCCATGTGGGCAGCAACTGCGTGCTGGTGGCGCCGCTCACGATCGGCGCCGGCGGCACCATCGGCGGCGGCTCGACCGTGACCAAGAGCACCGAGCCGGGCGCCCTGACGATCTCGCGCGCCAGGCAGACGAGCTTTGCCGACTGGAAGCGGCCGCAGAAAGCGCCGAAGGCCTGAGCGGCCGGCGCCGGGCCGCCTCCCGCGGCGAAGTCCCCGCGCTTCAGGCTGCGCCGGGCAGCGGCACGCGTGGTGCGAACTTGGCCCGCTTGACGCTGAAAAAGGCCTTGACGTTGCGCACGTTGGCATCGGTCRTGAAGAGGCGCTGCGCCAGCGCCTGATAGCCGGGCATGTCGCGCGTGGTCACGATGAGGACGAAGTCCGGGCCGGGCGAGACGCGGTAGCACTGCTGCACCGCGTCGTCGGGTGCCACGCGTTGCTCGAAGGCGTCGAGCGAGGCCGCGTCCTGCCGGTCCAGCGAGACCTCGACCACCGCGGTCAGCAGCGGGCCGATCCGCGCGGGGTCGAGGATCGCGACTTCGCTGGCGATCCATCCGCCCGCGCGCAGGCGCCGCACGCGCCTGAGGCAGGTCGGCGGCGAGATGCTGAAGCGCTCGGCCAGCGCCTGGTTGCTTTGGGACGCGTCGCGCTGCAG
>NZ_JBFUCI010000181.1:0-11773 GCF_056405335.1 Variovorax sp. P1_H12_2 | reverse complement strand
GCCGTCGAGCGATGCCGCCGCCTTGAGGCGAACCCAGGGGGTGTGGCGGATCATGCGGCTGAGGAATCCGATGTTGAGTGCGCGCGCCGCTTCGGCCTGGGGTCCGATCTCGACCTCGACGCCGGCGGCGCGCAGGCGCTCGAAGCCCTGGCCCGACACCAGCGGGTTCGGGTCGGCGATCGAGGCGACGACCTTGGCGATGCCGGCCTCGACCAGTGCGTCGCAGCAAGGGCCGGTGCGGCCGTGGTGGGCACAGGGCTCGAGTGTCACGAAGGCGGTCGCGCCAGTCGTCGATTCGCCGCGCGCCGCTGCATCGCGCAGCGCCATCACTTCGGCGTGCGGGCCGCCGGTGCGCTGCGTCTGGCCGCTGCCGACGATGCGGCCGTCGGCCGCCAGGATGACGCAGCCGACCGCGGGATTCGGCGGCGCCGTGGTGCTGGCCGCGCGGGCCAGCGAGAGGGCGAGGCGCATGGCCTCGTCGGCGGACAGCGGCAGGGTTGGGGAGGGCGTCGGGATCATGCTCGGGTGGGGCTTCAGCGGTTCCAGCACTCCGCCTTGAGTTCGTCCGAAGCGTCGGGAACGGCGAGCCCCCGCACACCGGCCTGGTCGAGCGTGTAGCCGCCGCACCGGTCGGCGGCCTGGGCGCCCTGGGGACGTGCGGTCAAAGTGTAGCCGCTGCCTTGGGCGTCCGCGGGCTCGAAGCCGATCCGATAGGCGCCCGAGGGCACGCGCTGGAGGGTTTCCGGAAAGGCGGCGGCGTCCGCCGGATAGAGGCCCGTGGCCGTCGCGACGCGTTCGAGCCAGTGAGCCGCCTGCAGCAGCCCGGCGCGGGCCTCGGCGCGCAGGCTGCGCTTCAGGTAGGCCTGGTAGGCCGGCAGCGCGACCGCCGCCAGGACGGCGATCAGCGCCACGACCATCAGCACCTCGGTCAGCGTGAAGCCGCGCGGACGCCGGGCAGTCATTGCAGCTGGCGCCAACTCGGGCGCAGCAGGATGCTGTCCAGCTGCTGCACGGGCGGCGCCACCGGCATGCCGGGCGCGGATACCGCCGTCTCCAGCTTGCCGTTGCGGATGCCCACGCTCAGGCCGGCCTCCACGCGCGAGGGCTGGCCGCTGCTCGTGCGCGGCAGGTGGGCGTAGAGCGTCGACCGGGGGGCCGAGCCATTGAGGATGTCGAGGGTGGTGCGGTAGCGGCGAGCGGGCGGCGGCGGGAAATCGGTGTCGGCGCTCGCGCTGACCGCCGGCACCTGGCTCCAGACATCGATCAGGTCGCCCTCGAACCAGTCCGGGTTCTGCAGCACCCGCTCGCCGGGCAGCGGCAGATCGAGGAACCAGCCTCGCCGTGCTTCGCTGCCGGTGTAGGGGACCGGATGGGAGGAGAGGGTGCCCGCGCCTTGGGCGGCGTCCAGTTGCACGGTCTGGGCTGCCAGGCGGCTTCGGCCGTCGGTGACCGCGCCCTGGCCCGCTCCGAATTCCAGCGACGCCTCGCCCGCAGGTCGCGCCGCTGCGCTGCGGCGCAGGATCGGCGTATCGTCATGGATGCCGTAGATCGTCTGCACCTGGCGCTCCGAGCCGTCGCCGGGCCCGCTTCGGCGGCCGGTCCCGAAGGCGATCTGCAGGCCGCCCTGGGGGTGGGGCTTCCAGACCGGCGCCGTGGTGATCGGCTGGTGCGCGGCCGCCGCCRATGCGTCGCGGGCCACGAACAGCGCAACGCCGCCGAAGGCCGTCTTCCAGCCGCGGGCGGCGGTCGAACGAAGGTCGAATTTCCACAGGTTGCCGAGCAGATCGCCCGCATAGGCGACGTCGGCCGTGCCGTTGCCGTCGAGATCGATCAGACGCGGCATGGCGAGCCCGTTGTCCCCGGCCGGGGAGGCGGTGATCTTGAGCAATTCCCGGTCGCGGTCGAGGTACTGGATCAGCAGCACCGCCTTGCGGTGGGCGCTGCGGGGGCCATTGCCGATGACCAGGGCCCAGCGACCGTCGTTCAGCTGGGTGATCTGCCGGCTGATCGAGGGATCGCCGGGTTCGGTCACGGGCTCGCCCAGGATCTCGCCGATGTCTTCGTCCATGGTGTCGGTGCCCGTGCGGTCCAGGACCACCCATCGGGCGGCCCCGGCCCTGTCGAACGCAGCCGGGTCGCTGACGTCGAGGACGAAGTAGCCCTTGCCCCCGGCGCCGAGAAAGCCCGCAAGGTAGGTTCGCCAGAGACCGGGATCGCCGCTGCCCGGGCCACCGAGGTACAGATCGCCGGCCAGCGGCGAGCCATCGACGAAGGGCTGGGGTCGGTCGTCCGGCCGTGTGAGTTGCGCCAGTCGGCCGTGCAGGCCATCGGGCACGTACGCGATTCTTTCCTCGCCGGTGGCGGCGTCGAAGCCGTGCAGCATGCCGTCGTTGGCGCCGACATAGAGCATCGATGGCCGCTGGCTCAGGGCGCGGCGGAAGCCCGCATGCGCTTCCATTGCATGGGCGGCCGGCGGTGGCCCCGCCTGGTGCCACAGCTTCGAATGCACGATGGCGCCATGCCGGGAGGTGCGGCGGCGCAGGGGCCCGCCCGGTGTGCCGCCCTGTTCCTTGCTGCGGTCTCCGCGCAGGTAGGCCAGGCGATCCTTCGCCATCGCCTCGTCCGCGGCAGCGGGAGCGCCGCCGTCGCCGAGGGCCATGAGTGCCGTCCGCTGCGCCTCGGACAGCGCGGCCCATTCCCAGGCGATGCCGGTCGCCGGCGCTCCGCCGCCCGGACTTCGGGCCGAGAGCACGACGCGCGATGCGGGCCAGTCGCTGCCGCGGGCATCCATCAGGGAGGCCGTGGAGCGCGGGCGTACCGGCCGGGCCGCGCCGGCGTCGCTGGCCGGGGTCGCGGGCATGACGCCCCACAACCCGGCCGTATCGAGGGTCGCGCTCCCGGACCGGAGTCGGTAGCCGGTGATCGATCCGGTCCAGCCGGGCGGGTCGAAGGCGGCCACGAACAACGCGGCCTCGTGGCGGCTCGAACGCGCACTGGCGGCCAGCGAGCTGACCTGCGCGGTCGCCCGCAGCCCTTCCGGCTGCGCGTCGAGCACCTGGGCCGGCAAGACGCAGGCCTGGATCGCCGCGGCGAATCCGCCGGCCTGCACTGCGAATTTCCATCTCATGGTTCAGGACCTCGTCTTCTTGCGCACCAGCGTGCTCTGGATCGCCGCCTGGGTCGTCGGCTTGCGCCCGTTCGCCACCACGGTGATCCGGTAAATGAAGGGCAGGGCGGCGTCGGGCGTGAAACGCTCGGCGGCGCCGCCCGCAGTCGCCGCCGCCGTGTCGCAGGGCAGCAACTCGACCCAGTACCAGCCGGGCGGCCGGGAGACCGCGACCTTCTTCATGCGCTCCAGCGCGATGCGGTCGGTCCAGAAGCGCGGCGGCACCTGGTCGGGGATGCAGATGCCCGCTGCGCACGAGGGACTGCGCTGGCCGAGCAGGTCCTGCAGCGCGAACAGCTCGGCAGGGCTGCCGGGATAGTGGCGCGCGTCGTTCGAAGCATCGGGCATGCCGGCCCCTTCGCCCAGGATGTCGGACTCGGCGTCGCGCAGGATTTCCTGCGCAGCCTCGAAGGCGCGCTGGAAATCGCCGTCGTTGCCGGTCGCCGCCTCGTCCAGCAGCGCAGTGCGGGAGGCCGTGAGCACCAGCATCGTGACCAGCAGGACGGTGACCATCATCACCAGCAGAGAGAAGCCGCGCTGTGGTGGCCATGCGGAGAGCGTCGCGTGCATGCCGCCTTCCTACCGGGTGCGCAGACGGAAGAGGTTGCGAAAGACCAGGTGCGTGCGGCCGGCACGCGGCTTGTCGGCATCGTCGCAGCCGCGGTAGTCCTTGGTTGCGCCCGCGCTGATCTCGCTGCCCCGCAGATCCAGGCAGACCTCGATGGCGGTGACTGCGGCCCACAGCTTGGCGCGCTGGACGGCGCCCGCATCCATGACCTGGATGCCGCTGCCGGTATCGACCCGGTAGCCGAGCTGGAAGTCCGCGACGTTGCCGATCACCGGTTGCAGGCCTTTGGCGCTGCGGCACATCAACTGTCCCTTGGCGTCGAGCGAGAAGGTGGCGCTGATCAGGTTCTCGGTTTCGACGTTGGCGCCGATGCAGTCGTACTGGGCCCAGATCCTCGGAGAGCCGCTGGCCGCAGGCCAGCGGGCGCGCGTGGCGGCCACCGAGACGCTGTCGCTGGCGCCGTCCGCGCCTTCGGTGCCGGAAATCACCGCCACGGCGTCCCCGGTCCCGGCGGCGTCGGGCGCGAAGGCGTACAGCCCGGTGGTTTCGTCGCGCACGGGCTCCAGCGAGCCGGCCTGGCGCAGTTGCTGGCCGATGACGTGCAGCGCATACGAGCCCTGCTGCTGCAACTGGCCCAGTTCGCTGACGCTGGCGGCCGCGCCGCGCGCCAGCAGCAGCGTTCCGAAAGCGGTTGCGATCACCAGCAGGCCGATCGCCATGCCCGCGAGCAGTTCGATCAGGCTCAGGCCCTGTTGCCGATGGCGCAGGCCAGGGTGAGCATCAGGGGTGGACATGGGCCAAATGACACAGGAGGCCGGCGGGACAACGCACACCGGCGGCCAGGCCGTCAACCCGGAAAGGCGCGTCGAGCGCCGGGTCGGACGGGCCATTCGCGTTGGCGTGCCAGGCGACCATCACGCCCAGTTGCCGCGGGCTGTCGCTCATCTCGAACACCACGCTGCGGCCCCGGGGCAGTGCGTTCGCGACCGCCTGCTTCCAGCGGGCGATGTCCCAGCGCGCGAGCGCTGTCGGTTCGCAGGCGGCCGTGCGGCAATCCGGGTGCGAAGGAGGTGGCAGGTCCCAGTGCGCTGCTTCGGCCGGCAGCGGGTGCATGTGCCCGGGATGGGTGCGAACGCGCTCGGCGAGATCCTCGATCAGGCGGATGGCCTGCGTCCGGTGGACGCTGGTCCGGGCATCGGCCAGGGCGCGCAGCTGCACACCGAGCAAGCCGAAGGCGATCAGCACGAGGAGGGTGAGCGACACCAGGGATTCGAGCAGCGTGATGCCGCGCTGCTCGCGGAACCGGCCAGCGTGCTTCAGCATTTTTCGGTCCCCTGGAGGGTCTGGAGCCGGCCGGCGGAGGACATGCACAGCACCCGCGCGGCGGTGCGGTCGGTGCTGCCCGGGGGCCTCAGCGTGAACCTGAAGGCGCCCAGGTTGTGGAAGCGGCCCCATCGGTTCAGGTTCAGGTAGGTCGAGGGACTGGGCACGCTCACCGTCACCTCGACGCCGCGCAACGGTGGCCAGGCCTGGATCAGCGCCTCGCCCGGATCGCCGTCGTCGTGGCCGTCCGCGAAGACCATCCAGCCGCAGCTCCAGTCCTGGTCGTTTCGGGGCGCGCATCCGCTGGCCGATGCCCGGCGCAGGGTGACGCGGCCGCCGCGCCGCAGCGCTTCCGACCGCGCGACATGGATCGCGGACCGGAGGTCTTCTTCGGCGCTGCGCAGCCGATAGCGCTCAAGGGTCCGGCCGAAGCCCGGCATCGCGAGCCCGGCAAGGATCGCGACGATCGCGAGCACCACCAGCAGCTCGACCAGCGTGAAGCCGGCCAGGGGCGTATCGGGCAGCGAAAGCTGAAGTGAGACGGCGCGGGGCATGACGCTTCGAATGCTAGAAGCGCCAGCACCTCCGCGTGGCTTCCGACGGCTCGCCGGCCCGGTCTTCGGGCCAGGCGGTCGGACGGCGGCCGGGAACGACGATTCGCGACAAAGTTGGCAGCAATCCAAACGCGCCCGGCGGGCTCAAGGCCCGGCGCGGCGCCGGGCCGCCGGCACGGCTCAGATATCCCTGAGCAACTGCCTGAATTCGTCGACGTCCTCGAAACTCCGGTACACCGACGCGAAGCGCACGTAGGCCACCTTGTCGAGCCGCTTGAGTTCCCGCATCACCAGTTCGCCGACCTTGGTCGATTCGATCTCGCGCAGCCCGCTGGACAGCAGTTTCTGCTCGATGCGCAGCAGCGCGTTGTCGATCTGCTCGATGCTCACCGGCCGCTTGCGCAGCGCCAGCATCATCGAGGCGCGCACCTTGGCGGTGTTGAAGTCGGCGCGGCTGCCGTCCTTCTTGACCACGACCGGGAAGTTGACGTCCGGCCGCTCATAGGTGGTGAAGCGCTTGTCGCAGGCGCCGCATTGGCGCCGGCGCCGCACGAAGTCGCCGTCTTCCGACACCCGGGTCTCGACGACCTGGGTTTCGAGGTGACCGCAGAAGGGGCACTTCATGCAGGGCGGCTCGTGTTCAGGCGTAAACCGGGAAGCGACTGGTCAGCGCATGCACCTTGGCGCGCACCGCGTCGATGTTCGCCGCATCGCGCGGGTTCTCGAGCACGTCGGCGATCAGGTTGGCGGTGGCGCGCGCTTCCTCGTCCTTGAAACCGCGGGTGGTCATCGCCGGCGTGCCGATGCGCACGCCGCTGGTGACCATCGGCTTCTCGGGGTCGTTCGGGATCGCGTTCTTGTTGATCGTCATGTGGGCCGCGCCCAGCACCGCCTCGGCTTCCTTGCCGGTGATGCCCTTGGCACGCAGGTCGACCAGCATCAAGTGGCTCTCGGTGCGGCCGCTGACGATGCGCAGGCCGCGCTCGGTCAGCGTCTCGGCGACGATCTGCGCGTTCTTGACCACCTGCTGCTGGTAAGCCTTGAATTCCGGCGACAGCGCTTCCTTGAAGGCCACGGCCTTGGCCGCGATCACGTGCATCAGCGGGCCGCCCTGTAGGCCCGGGAAGATGGCGCTGTTGATCGCCTTCTCGTGCTGCGACTTCATCAGGATGATGCCGCCGCGCGGGCCGCGCAGGCTCTTGTGGGTGGTGGAGGTCACCACGTCCGCGTGCGGAACCGGGTTGGGGTAGACGCCTGCGGCCACGAGTCCCGCGTAGTGCGCGATGTCGACCATGAAGATCGCGCCGACGTCCTTGGCCACCTTGGCGAAGCGCTCGAAGTCGATGCGCAGCGAATAGGCCGAGGCGCCCGCGATGATGAGCTTGGGCATCGCATCGCGCGCCTTGCGCTCCATCGCGTCGTAGTCGATCTCTTCCTTGGCGTCCAGGCCGTAGCTCACCACGTTGAACCATTTGCCGCTCATGTTGAGCGGCATGCCGTGGGTCAGGTGGCCGCCTTCGGCCAGGCTCATGCCCATGATGGTGTCGCCGGGCTTCAGGAAGGCCAGCATCACGGCTTCGTTGGCCGAGGCGCCGCAGTGCGGCTGCACGTTGGCGGCATCGGCGCCGAACAGCTGCTTGACGCGGTCGATGGCCAGTTGCTCGGCCACGTCGACGTGCTCGCAGCCGCCGTAGTAGCGGCGGCCGGGGTAGCCCTCGGCGTATTTGTTGGTGAGCTGCGAGCCCTGGGCGGCCATGACGGCCGGCGAGGCGTAGTTCTCGCTCGCGATCAGCTCGATGTGATGTTCCTGTCGGGCGTTCTCGGCCTGGATGGCAGCCCAGATTTCAGGATCGGTCTGTTCGACCAGGATGTTGCGGTGGTACATGGCAGTCCTTCAAGACAATGGTCCTTGTTCTTCAACCAAACAAGGGCTGCCCAGGCGAACGGCTGAACACCTGCCACGAAGACCGCAGGCGGCACGCTTCCCAGTGGTAGTCCACGTCAGCGCAATGCACCTGAAAAGGGTTGCGCCTATCGCCAGTCGCGTGCCGGCCGAGTGTAGCCGACAGCGAGAACCGCCGCGGCCAAAGACCTAGGAATCCCCCAGCAGGGCCACTTGCGGATCGGGTTCGACGCGCTTCGGTGCCGGCGGCACGACCACCTGGACCGGGTTGGCCCGCAGCGTCGGCGGCGTGGCCGCCGGGGTGCGGCCGGCCGCGACCTGCCGCAGCCGCTCGTGCTCGGCCAGCACCTTGCCCGCATAGCCGCCGTCGTCCGCCAGGTTGGCGGCGCCGACGTAGTAGCGCAGGCCGCCTTCGAGGGAGCCGGCGCGGGCGATGCATTCCTGCAGCACCTTCACGCCCACGCGCATGTTGGTCACGGGGTCGAAGGCGGTCAAGGTGCCGCCGGCGCTTTCGTACTTCTCGCCATGGACGCGGGTCATGACCTGCATCAGGCCCTGTGCGCCCACCTGGCTCTGGGCGAAGGGGTTGAAGCTGGATTCGACCGCCATGATCGCGAGGATCAAGGTCGGGTCGAGCTTGGTTTTCTTGCCGAGCTCGAAGGCTTCGGCCACCAGGGCGCTCAGCGGCTCGGCCGCCACGCGGTATTTCTTGCTCAACCAGTAGGCGACGGCGGCCTGCTGCTTCGGCAGCACGTGCGGGCTGGCCGCGGTGGTGCGCTCGATCGCGGTGGGTTCGAGGTCGGTGGCTTCGGGCACGGGCTTGCGCGACTGCAGCCAGCCCATCAGCTGTTCCTCGCCGGTCTGGCGCAGGTCCGGGCGGGCAGCCAGCGCCAGCACTGCGAACACGGTCGCCAGCCCCAGCAGGGCGAAGCTGTTGTGGGTGATTTCGAAGAAGCCGTCGACCACGTCGGACACGAAGGTCCGTAGCCCGCGGGCTGTGGCATCTAACGCTTGTTGCATCGCTCTTCCTTTCTGTGCGGCACCCGTTCGCAACGTCAAGGGGACGAAAGCAGAAAGGGGAGCGGCGCTTGGATTGGTACGAATCAGGTCCGCGCGAAATGGGGAGAGAGCGCGGCCGCCTGATCAAGCCGGCAGATGCCGGCAGCGGATTCGGAGAGCCCGGCCGCCTTGCGATCCGGGAAAGGTTGGCATTCTAGGAGTGGCTAAATACCCGGTCAAGAATAACGACTTGGCTTGTTATTCTAATTTCGATGTAAAAAGATGTATGAAATAGTACGCGAATCGGCGCGGCAAGTTTCATTGAAAACGCGATTTGCAAACCCTTCGCGCAGCGCTTAGGCTGAACATGCCTGAGCTTTCAGGCGTCTACCAAGGTCCAGTAGCCGAAGGAGTCATCCGACGGTTCAGCGGCTGAGGCCCAACGGTGGCAATCTCTTGCTGCCAGCATGACCGGAACGATTGAACTTCTGGTCGAGCGAAAGGATGGCATGGGCGTTGCGCCCGCCATCGAGCCCGGTGGCACGACTTCGCGTCGGGTCGCCGGGCTTTCTCATTTGGGCATCGCTTGGCGTTTGGGGCACACTCTCCCCTCGATGAATGCTGCTTTGCTGAAACAAAACAAATGGGTGCGGCGCGGGGTCCTGGCATTGCTGATCCTGCTTTCCGTCTGGTTGATTGCCTGGCTCGCGGTGCCGCCGATCGTCAAGGCACAGGTGCAAAAGATCGCCAGCGAGAAGCTGGGCCGGCAGGTCACGGTGGGCAAGATCGACTTCAAGCCCTGGACGCTCGAAGTCGCGGTGCACGACCTGCGCATCGCCACCGCCGACGGCAGCCAGCCGCAGGTGGCGGTGAAGCGGATCTACGCCGATGCCGAACTGCAGTCGATCCTGCGCCTGGCGCCGGTGATCGACGCGATCAGGATCGAGGCGCCCTCGATCCAGCTGTCGCACCTGGCCGATGGCCGCTACGACATCGACGACATCCTGGCCAGGCTCACGCCCGCACCGGAGCCGCCCGATGCTCCCAAGAAAGCGCCGCCGCGCTTCGCCATCTACAACATCGCGATCACCGACGGTGCCGTCGATTTCACCGATGCAACGGTCAAGCGCAGGCATGAGCTGCGCGATTTCGCCCTCAGCGTGCCTTTTCTCAGCAACCTGGCCTCCCAGCGCGAGATCAAGACCGAACCGAAGCTGGCTTTCGTCCTGAACGGCAGCAAGTTCGATTCGGCGGCGCAGTCGACGCCCTTTGCCGACAACCGCAAGACCGACGCGCACATCAACTTCCAGGGGCTGGATCTGGTGCCCTACCTGGGCTACATCCCGGGCGGCCTGCCGGTGGCGCTGCAGGCGGGCAAGCTCGATGCCGACCTCAGGATCGATTTCGAGCAAGCCGCCACCACAGGACTCAAGATCACCGGCAGCATCGCCGCGAACGGCATCAAGCTGGCCGATTCGAAGGGGCGCGACCTGCTGGGCTTCGATTCGCTGAAGATCGCGCTGGCCGACGTCCGGCCACTGGAGCGGGCGGTCCACCTGGGCGAAGTGGCACTGGCCGGGCCGGACCTCGTCGTGGCGCGCGACGCGGCCGGACGGCTCAACCTGCTGGCGACCGACCCTGCGACCGGGGCGAGCGAGAAGGTGGCGGCGGTCCCGGTCTCGGCGCCGGCGGACGACGGCGCGGCCAAGGTGCCCGAGCCGCTGGCCTGGCGGGTCCAGGTCGACAAGGTGGCGCTGAGCGATGGCCGGATCGGCTGGCGCGACCAGACCACCCAGCCCGCCGCCGCCATCGACGTGAAGCAACTGGCGGTCGAGGTCCACGCCGTGGCCTGGCCGATGGAGAAACCGGCCACCTTCAGCGGCTCGAGCTCGATCGGCGGCGCTGCGCTCAAGTTCAACGGCGAGGCCACAGACCGGCAGGCCAAGGTCAGCACCGAGGTGGATGCGCTGCCGCTGTCGCTGGCCGCGCCCTACCTGGCCCAGAGCCTCGAACCCACGCTGGACGGCAAGCTGAGCGGCAAGATCGACGTCGAGTGGAGCGGCCCCGATCTCAGGTTCAAGGCCCGCAGCGTGGTGGCCGAGGGACTGGCGCTGACCCAGGAGAAGACCGCGCTGGCGAGCGTCGGCCGCTTCGAACTGGCCGATGCCGAAGTCGACATGACGAAGCACACGCTGGCGATCGCCTCGTTCACCGCTTCGAACCCGAAGGTGCGCATCGAGCGCGACGACCAGAAGCGCTGGATGTTCGAGCGCTGGCTGAAGGCGCCTGCGGGCAACAGCCAGGGCGTGGCCGAGAATGCGAAGGTCGCAGCGCCCAGGAGTCCGAAGGCGGGTGGGGGAGCGGTGCCGCCGGGCGCCAACACGACGCCGTGGGCGCTGGCCATCGGCACGCTGGCGGTCGACAACGGCACGCTGTCCTATGCCGACAATGCCGGCTCCACGCCGGTGGCCTTCGAGATCAGCGCGCTCAAGCTCAACGCCCAGAAGGTCACGCCGAACACCGCCACGGTGTCGCCGCTCAAGCTGTCCGGGCGCATCGCCGCCGGTCGCGCGGAGCCTGGCCGCTTCGAGTACGACGGCAACCTGGTGCTCAAGCCGATCGCGGCCGAAGGCCGGCTGGTGCTGGCTTCGATGCCGGCCCATGCCTTCAAGGCCTACTACGCGGATGCACTCAATATAGACATCCGCCGCGCCTTCGCGAGCTATCGGGGCACGGTCAAGGTCGCGACCCTGCCCGCGGGCATGAGCGTGCGCCTGGCCGGTGACACGGCCATCGACGATTTCCGTGCCAACAGCGTGGTGCTGACGCAGGCGCCGGGCCTCTCGACCAACCGGCAGCTGCTGAGCTGGAAGACCCTGGGCCTGCGCGGCCTGGAGGTGAACATGGTCCCGGGCACGCCGCTCACGGTCGATGTGCGCGAGACCTCGCTGAGCGACTTCTTCGCCCGCGTCATCATCGATCCGACCGGCAAGCTCAATCTGCTGTACCTGGTCAAGAAGCCCGGTCAGCCGGTGGAGGCGGAAGCGGCAGCTGCCGAAGTCGAAACCAAGCGCACCCTGTCGGGCACCACCACGACCACCAGCCGCCCACGCTCGGCGCGCTCCTCCGCTCGGGTGCCGCCAGCGGCGGCGCCGCCGGCGGAGCTGATGGTCGGCGGCGGTGCCGCAGCCCCGGCCCCGGCGCCGGTGGCGGCCGCGGCGCCGGCCGAGGCCGACAGCGGCCCGGCACCGGTCATCACC
>NZ_JBFUCI010000180.1:0-11811 GCF_056405335.1 Variovorax sp. P1_H12_2 | reverse complement strand
TTTGCGGCACGGGGCGGTCACCACCGCCCCCGCATCCCACGAACAGCACGACGGCGAGCCACAGAGGCAAGTTCCTTGCCGCACGGAGTGCCTTGGACCAGAAAGACAAACGCATGCGTTCCCCTCCAATGTGATGGGTGACAGGCTCCGGCAGAACATCCACCGGCTTACCGGAGGGGAATACTAGAAAGGCGTCCGCTCAAGCGATATTCGAAAGAGGAAGCGGCGCTGTCCAAAATGGGAAAAGGTGYTTGGCGATCCCGAGCAGGGAGTTGGGCCAGTTCGGGGCGTTCGATGCCAAACGCTGCCCTGAATCGCCAGTCAAGAGCCAGCCGAGCCCCGACGAGATGGGCCACCAAGGAGCAAGAACAGTTGTGGCGCGATGTTCATGCGCCGTCCGCCTCGCTCCCTGCCGAGAGCTTCTCGTACAAAGCCGCACGAGAGATCCCGAGCAGCCGCGCGGCGGCAGCCTTGTTGCCCTTGGTGGCGGCGAGGGCCACACGAATGCTCTGAGCCTGGGCCTCCGCCATGGCCTGATGCAGCGGCTTGACCGCTGCTCCGGTGTCTGAGCTGGAGACGGCGGAAGGCGCGGAGTCGTTGGCCGGCATGACATCGCCGGCATGCCCGCGTGGCACAGGCTGCCCCGGCTTGGCTGCCGCTTGAAGCACTCGCTCGAAGTGCAGTGCCTCGAGCACGAGGTCGTCGGTCATCAGCGACGCCTGCTCCAGCACGTTGCGCAACTCGCGTACATTTCCCGGCCACGGCCGCCCTGCCAACAGCTCCATGGCGTCGGGTCCGACCGCCCTCGGTGCCAGCGCGCTCCGGCGTGCGATGTCTTCCGACAACGTGTCCACCAGGTCGGGCAGGTCTTCCAGCCGCTCGCGCAGCGGCGGCAGGCGGATCGGCATGACGTTGAGCCGGTAGTAGAGGTCTGCGCGGAAGCGTCCGTCCTCCACCATCGCCTCGAGGTCGCGGCTCGTTGCGGAGACGATGCGCACATCGACCCGCTCGACGCGGTTGCTGCCGAGAGGCTCGATCTCCTGCTCCTGCAGGACCCGCAGCAGCTTGCTCTGCAGTTCCATCGGCATATCGCCGATCTCGTCGAGGAACAGCGTGCCGCCATCGGCCAACTTGAACTTGCCATCGCGCCCCTTACGGTCGGCACCCGTGTAGGCACCCGGCGCCACGCCGAAGAACTCGGCCTCCAACAGTGTGTCTGGGATAGCAGCGATATTGACACTGACAAAGCGGCCGACGGAACGCCGGCTCGCGGCATGCACAGCATGCGCAAGGAGCTCCTTGCCCGTGCCCGTCTCACCAAGAAGCAGCACCGTGGTGTCGGTGGCAGCGACACGCCGCACCTGGCGCTTCACCTCTGCGACCGCAGCGCTGCTGCCAACGAAGCTGGCGAGGGAATACTTCGGACRCCGCTCGACCGCCAGTCTGCGCCGGGTATCCTCGAGTTCGCGCTGCAGATCGACCAGCTTGCCGATCAGCGGCTGCATTGCCCCATTGGGCTGGTCGGCGAGCACCAGAGCCACCCCGCCGATAACGTTGCCCTGCTCGTTGCGCAGGGGCAGCCGGCTGACAAGGAAGGCGCCATACTGGTTGGTCAGCAAATCGACGACCACGGGCATACCCGTGTCGATCACCTTGCCCATGAGCGAGTTGGGCACGACTTCCTCGATCCGTCGGCCAATGACGCCGGAGTCTGCGAACGGGCCGAGTGCGATGAAGCGCCGGTAGCCCTCGTTGAACCAGACGATGCGGTGCTCGCGGTCCATCACCACCATTCCCATCACCGCTTCGGCGAACGTGGCAAACATGCGCTGCGCGGCGAGCTGGAGCACACCGCCAGGGTCGAGTGCGTCGGTGGGGTCGAGATCGGGTGTCATGGCGTCCGTCGAGTGTAGCGGGCTGCGGGCCGCTTGCTAAGTTGACCTCACAGTGCCGCAACCGTCCGGCCAACAGGACAGTTGTCTGGTGTGTCGGCCACCCGGACATGGCGGCATGTCAACCGCTCAGGACAGCACGACGGCCTCCTGACGCCGCGCCGCAATGCGCCCCCTTGCAGCCACAGCACGCTCAGCCCGTGGCATGGGCCTTGCAGTCCACCGACCGGCTTGACCATAAATTAAGGAGACTCCCATGCCATCGAACACGCGCCGCCACGTCACCGCGGTCGCCATCGCCGCGCTGCTGACCGGCCTTATTTCGCCAGCTTCCGCCCAGGCACCAAAGGAAATCCGGATCGCGCAGATCCATAGCCTCACCGGGCCGCTGGAGGCCTACGGCAAGCAGGCGCAGACCGGCTTCCAACTGGGCCTTGAATACGCCACCGGCGGCACCATGGCCGTGGCTGGCCGCAAGCTCGTCGTGATCGAGCGCGACGACCAGGGCAAGCCCGACGTGGGCAAGAACTTGCTGGCCGCCGCCTACTCCGACGACAAGGCCGACATCGCGGTCGGCGCCACGTCGTCCGCCGTCGCGCTGGCCATGCTGCCGGTGGCCGAGGAATTCAAGAAGGTCTTCCTCGTCGAGACGGCGGTTGCCGACTCCATCACCGGCGAGCGCTGGAACAAGTACGTCTTCCGCACCGCGCGCAACAGCTCGCAGGACGCGATCGCCAACGCCGTCGCGCTCGACAAGGACAACGTGCACATCGCCACGCTGGCGCAGGACTATGCATTCGGCCGCGACGGCATCAAGGCCTTCAAGGAAGCGCTGAAGAAGTCCCGCATCGTGCACGAGGAATACCTGCCGATGACGACCACCGACTTCACCGCGGGTGCCCAGCGCATCATCCAGGCACTCAAGGACAAGCCCGGCCGCAAGATCATCTACGTCTACTGGGCCGGCGCCGGCAACCCCCTGAAGATCGCGGACATGGACCTGAAACGCTACGGAATCGAGATCTCGACCGTCAGCACCACCTTGCAGGGGATGGTCCCCTACAAGCAGCTGGCCGGCATGGAAGGGTCGACCTTCTACTACTTCGGCATTCCCAAGAACAAGGTCAACGAGTGGCTCGTCGCGAACCACTACGGCCGCTACAAGGCTCCGCCAGATTTCTTCACTCTCGACGGCTTCAATGCCGCCGTGGCAGTGGTCGAGGCGCTCAAGCGCACGAACGGCGACACCAGCACCAACAAGCTGATCGCAGCCATGGAAGGCATGAGTTTCGAGTCGCCCAAGGGCAAGATCACGCTGCGCAAGGAAGACCACCAGGCGATGCACTCGATGTACCACACGCGCATCAAGGACGACCCCGCGCTCGCCTGGGGCGTGCCGGAATTGATTCGGGAAATCAGGCCCGAAGAGATGAACATCCCGATCCGCAACCAGCAATAAGCGCTTTGGAATGAGGCGCTCCCCCGGCGCTTCTGAACCACCGGACTAGCAGGAACGGGGCCGGCCCGTCGTTCAGCGCATGCGGCGTCGGCAAAAAAAATGAGTTAGGAGACTTGCAATGAAATTTCACGCGCTTCTTGGCTTGGCCCTGGCCGTCTCGGCCCTGGTGACATCGCCTCCGGCTCAAGCGGTTGCTGTCGCGCTGCCGTCCTTCAATGTGGACACCAGCCAGACCACGGTGTCGGGCATGTCTTCGGGCGGCTATATGGCCAGCCAATTGGGCTATGCCTTCTCGGCCACCTTCAAGGGCGTTGGCGTGTTCACCGGCGGTCCGTACAGCTGCGGCGGGCACTATTACTCCACCAACTGCATGAGCAATGCCGTGGTCAGCGCCAGCATGATCAACACCATGCAGGCCGACATCAACAACTGGAGCAGCACGACCATCGACGACAAGGTCAATGTGGCCAAGCAGAAGGTCTTCCTGTGGGTAGGCAATAGTGACACGACCGTCGGTCCGAACGAGATGAACGCGGTCAATACGTTGTACCAGAACAATGGCGTGACGACGGCCAACCTCGACTACATCAAGCGCGACAACACCGCCCATGTAATGCCGACCGATTTCGATGCGACCGGCAACAATGCATGCAACAACTCGGCCTCGCCCTACATCAGCAACTGCGGCTACGACGGCGCCAAGGCCGCTCTAAGCAAGTTCTACGGCACGCTGAATGCGCGCAACGACGCGCCCGCGGCCGGCAATTACATCGAGTTCGACCAGAGCGCGTTCATCAACAGCAATCCGGGCATGGCCGCCAGCGGCTGGCTCTATGTACCGGCCAACTGCGCGACCGGCGCCGTCTGCAAGCTCCATGTGGTCCTGCATGGCTGCGCGCAAAACTACGCCACCATCGGCGACAAATACCTCAAGAACACCGGCTATACCCGCTGGGCCGACACCAACAGCATCATCGTGCTGTTCCCGCAGACGAAGAACGACAGCACCTATCGCATGACGGCAGCCAGCGGCTCGCTCGCCAACACCGGCGGCTGCTGGGACTGGCTCGGCTGGTACGGCTCGAACTTCGCGCAGAAGGCCGGCACACAGATGACCGCCATCAAGGCGATGGTGGACAAAGTGTCCGCAGGCGCAAGCGGCGGCGGCACGCTGCCCGCGCCGGTGGGCGTGGGCACCTCGAACGCAAGCGCCAGCAGCATGACGATCAGCTGGGCTTCGGTCAGCGGCGCCAGCAGCTACAAAGTCTACCGCGACGGTGCGCTGGTCACGGCCTCGCCGGTCGCTGCCAGCCCTTACAACGACAGCGGTCTGTCTGCGGACACCACCTACAGCTGGACTGTGCGCGCGATCGATGCCAACGGGGCCGAAGGCGCGACATCCGCATCGGCCTCGGGTACGACCACCCGCAGCGATAACAGCTGCTACACGGCCTCCAACCTCGCCCACACGACGGCGGGCCGTGCCTATGCGAATTACGGCTACACCTTTGCGTACGGTTCCCTGCAAAACTTGGGTCTGTGGAACAGCACGGTCATCACCACGCTGAAGAAGACGGGGCCCAGCTACTACGTGGTCGGCACTTGTCCTTGATCTTGTCCCTGATAGAGAATCATGCTTGAAACCAAGAACCTAACGATTCGTTTCGGCGGACACGTGGCTGTCAACGCCGTGTCCTGCCGCTTTGCGCCGGGCACGCTGACCGCCATCGTCGGCCCCAACGGCGCCGGCAAGACGACCTACTTCAACCTGATCTCCGGCCAGTTGCCGGCCACCGAAGGCGAGGTGTGGCTGAACGGCGAGGACGTGAGCCGCTTGCCCGCGCCGCTGCGCGCGCGGCGCGGGCTGGGCCGCGCGTTCCAACTCACGCAACTGTTCCCGCACCTCACCGCGCAGGAGAATGTGCGCCTCGCAGTGCAGGCGCGCGAGTCGGGCCGCCACGGCGGCGGCTTCGACCTCGCGCACGTGTGGCTGGACCGGCGCGCCTGGATCGACGAGGCGCAGTCCCTCCTTGAGACGGTGCGTCTGCTCGACAAGGCCAACGTGCTCGCCAGCGCGCTGGCCCACGGCGACCAGCGCAAGCTGGAGGTCGCGCTCCTGATCGCACTCGATCCCAAGGTCTACATGTTCGACGAGCCGACGGCGGGAATGAGCGTGGACGAAGTACCGGTGATCCTGGACCTCGTGCGGCAGCTCAAGCAGCGACGCGATTGCGCGGTCCTGCTCGTGGAACACAAGATGGACGTGGTGCGCGAGCTGGCCGACCGCATCGTCGTCCTGCACAACGGGCAGTTGGTGGCCGACGGCGAGCCCGGCGCGGTGATGGCGTCGGCCGTCGTGCAACAAGCCTATCTCGGCGTCGTGCCACAGGAGCAGCCCGCATGACCGCCTTGCTGCAATTGAAGGATGTCCACACGCACATCGGTGCCTATCACATCCTCCACGGCGTGGACCTGGAGGTGCGAGAGGGCAATGTCACCATGCTCCTGGGCCGCAACGGTGCCGGCAAGACCACCACGCTGCGAACGATCATGGGCCTCTGGCGTGCCTCGCGCGGTGAGTTGCACTTCCGCAGCGCACAGATCGGGGCGCTGGCCACGCCGGAGATTGCGCGGCTCGGCATCGCCTATGTCCCGGAAAACATGGGGATCTTCGCCGATCTGACGGTCAAGGAGAACCTCGTGCTCGCCGCGCGAGGGGCCGCCACCGCCGACGCGTTGGACGGTGCGCGGCTGGAGTGGGTCCTTTCTCTTTTTGCCGCTCTGAAGAAGTTCTGGCTGTACCCGGCAGGAAAGCTCTCGGGTGGCCAGAAGCAGATGCTCGCGATCGCGCGCGCGATCATCGAGCCGCGCGATCTGCTGCTGATCGACGAGCCCAGCAAGGGGCTTGCGCCGGCGATGGTGCAGAACCTGATTGCCGCGTTCGCCGAGCTGAAGCGGCAGCGCACGACGGTGCTGCTCGTGGAGCAGAACTTCGCCATGGCGAAGGCCATCGGCGACCGCGTCGCCGTGATGGACAACGGGCGCGTCGTGCACACGGGCGCGATGGCCGACCTGGCCGACAACGAAGCGCTGCAGCAGCGGCTGCTCGGCCTTTCTCTAGGAGTACACCAATGACCACCGCCACTTTGCCCGCGCCTTCGGCCGCGGTGCCGCAGGCGCGCTTCGACCTGCGGCCTCTGGCCCTGCTTGCATCACTGGCGGCCCTCGCGCTGCCTGCTGTCGGCCACACCGGCACCTGGGTGACGCTGACCGTCGCCGGCCTGGCGATGGGCATGATCATCTTCCTCGTCGCGTCCGGCCTCACGCTGGTGTTCGGGCTGATGGACGTTCTGAACTTCGGCCACGGCGTGTTCATCGCCTTGGGTGCCTATGTCGCCATGACCACGATGCTGGCGCTGGGCGCCTGGGTCGGCAGCGAATCGCTGTGGCTGAACGCTGCCGCAGTGCTCGCCGCAATGCTCGCCGCCGCGGCAGTGGTTGCGGTCTCCGGGCTCGTCTTCGAGCGGCTGCTGGTGCGTCCCGTCTACGGCATGCCGCTCAGGCAGATCCTGGTCACGATGGGCGGCCTGATCATCGGCGAGGAGCTGATCAAGGTCTTCTGGGGGCCCGACCAGCTGGCCGTGCCGMTGCCGCAGGCGCTGCGCGGCTCCTTCTCATTCGGCGATGCGTCCGTCGAGAAGTACCGGCTGTTGGCGGTCGCTGTCGGCAGCGTTGTTTTCGTGGCGATGTTATGGGTGCTGACCCGCACCAAGGTGGGCCTGCTCGTACGCGCCGGCGTACAGGACCGCGAGATGGTCGAGGCGCTGGGCTACCGGATACGGCGGCTCTTCATCGGCGTGTTCGTCGCCGGTTCGGCACTGGCCGGACTGGGCGGCGCACTTTGGGCGCTGTACCAGCAGAGCGTGGTGCCGCAGATCGGCACTCAGGTGAACGTGCTGATCTTCACCGTCATCATCATCGGCGGACTCGGGTCCACGTTTGGCTGCTTCGTGGGTGCCCTGATGGTGGGCCTGGTCGCCAACTACGCCGGCTTTCTGATGCCCAAGTTCGCGCTCTTCTCCACCATCGCGCTGATGGTGGCGGTGCTGCTGTGGCGGCCGAACGGCCTTTATCCCGTCGGGCAGCAATGAGGGCAATCACGATGATCGACCGACTGCTCTCCCACGACGTACCGCGCAGCCGCTGGCTCGCCCTGGCGCTGGTTCTCATTGCCATCGCGCTGACTTTCGCCCCGTTCCTCTTTCCCGGCCACAAGGCGCTGGGCGTCGCCGCCAAGGCCCTCATATTCATCCTGCTGGTGGCGAGCTACGACCTGCTGCTCGGCTATACCGGTGTGGTGAGTTTCGCGCACACCATGTTCTTCGGCATCGGCGCCTACGGCGTGGCGATCGCCAGCAGCCGCCTCGGTGCCGGCGCGAGCTCGGTGCTCTTCGGGCTCAGCGCGGCGTTGCTGCTCTCGCTGCTGCTGTCGCTGGCCATCGGCCTCTTCAGCCYGCGGGTGAAGGCGATCTTCTTCGCGATGATCACACTGGCGGTCGCATCGGGCTTCCTCACGCTGGCCTCGCAGTTGAGCCATATCACAGGCGGTGAGGACGGGATCAGCTTCCGCACCCCGGAATGGTTGTCGCCCTCGTTCGAGCCTTTCGAGCAGCCGCTGCTCGGCGTGACGATCGACGGCCGCGTGCTCACTTACTACCTCCTGCTGGTGGTGGTCGCGGCGAGCTTCCTCGCCCTCCTGCGCATCGTCAATTCGCCGTTCGGCCGCGTGCTGCAGGCCATCCGCGAGAACGACTTCCGGGCCGAGGCGCTCGGCTTCCGCACGGTGGCGTATCGCACCGTGTCGAACGTGCTCTCGGCCTTGTTCGCTACGCTCGCCGGCGCGCTGCTCGCGTTGTGGCTGCGCTACACCGGGCCGGACACCACGCTGTCGTTCGAGATCATGCTCGACGTGCTGCTCATCGTCGTGATCGGCGGCATGGGAACGATGTATGGCGCGGTGGTCGGCGCGGCACTGTTCGTGCTGGCGCAGAACTACCTGCAGGATCTGCTGAAAGTCGGCGGTTCGGTGCTGAGCGGCCTGCCGCTCCTGCCCCAGTTCGTGTCACCGGACCGCTGGCTGCTGTGGCTGGGGATCCTGTTCGTGCTGTCCGTGTACCACTTCCCCAGCGGCATCGTCGGCCGCCTACGCATGTCGCGGCGGTCCGAGCCATGAAGCCGACATCGAATTACCTCCGCTGCGAAGGGCGCGAACTGCATTACACCGAGTGGGCCGGGCCGAACGCCGCGAGCGATGCGGTGATCGCCTGGCACGGCTTCGCTCGCACCGGCCGCGACATGGACGACATCGCTGCGCAGCTGGCGCAACGCTACCGCGTCATCTGCCCCGACACCATCGGACGCGGCCTGTCGCAATGGAGCCCGGACCCTGCGAACGAATACACGCTGCCGTTCTATGTGCGGCTGGCCGCCTCGCTCGTCGACCAGCTCGGGCTACCGCATTTCCACTGGCTCGGCACGTCGATGGGCGGCGCGATCGGCATCCTTGCCGCCGCCACGACGCTCAGAGGCCGGCTGCGCCGGCTGGTGATCAATGACATCGGCCCGTGCCCGGCTCCTGAGGCCGTCGAACGCATCTTCACCTATGCCAGCCGACCACCGGCCTTCGGCAGCGTGAGCGAACTCGAAGCGTACTTCCGCACTGTCTATGCGCCGTACGGTCGCCTCTCTGACGCGCAGTGGCGACGCCTCACGGAAACCTCGGTGCGCCGGTTGCCCGATGGCCGCGTCACTCCGCACTATGACCCGGGGATCGCAATGCAGTTGCAGTCAAGCAGTCCGGAAGGGCTGTGGCCGGCATGGGACAGCCTCGACGTGCCCGTGCTTTGCCTGCGTGGCGCGCACTCGGACTTGTTGCTGCCGGACGCCGCGGAGCAGATGCGCACGCGCGGACCGCTCGCGGTGGTGGTCGAGATCCAGGGATGCGGCCATGCGCCCGCGTTGAACACGCCGGAGCAGTTTGCGTTGGTCGAACGTTTCCTGGCCGGAGATGCCCGATTGTCGTAGGCTGCTCGGCCAAATGGCGCGGTGACAACGGGCCGCGCACCAAGGGGCAAGACGACATTGTTGGTCCCGGCACTTGCACTGCGTCGCCGGCCTCGGCATGGTCCGGGTTTTCCTGCTGACATGCGCGTTGCTGATCGTCCCGCCCGCCCGCGCCGATCAGCTATGTACTTATCCGTACCTGGCTTGAGGCATCCCTCAGTAGCCCCACGCGCAGCTGCAAATCGAATGGGCTCATTCAGCGCCCATCACGTGCCAAGCCGTTGGATGCGCTCGGCATATCAACGTCGCAATGCGCATTCGYGCTGCGCCKCAAGCCGAGCAACTCGACGCTGCGTTCCCKCAGCAACTCGGAGTCGCTCCTCAGAGCGCGCTGCAGGCACTCATCGATATAGGCGCCATCGCTCTGCAGGCGCGACAGATCGACCCGCCAGCCCACGCCAGCCATGAGCCATTTGAAGTCGACCAGATTGAGGAAGGCGTCGCATCCTTCCGAGCCTTTGGCATGGGTCGCATTCATGAATGTTGCCGCCTATGAATCGTTATCTTGCTGAAAATCAGACATCCCCGAGGGTGCGCCACCTCAAATGCAGGCGCACTGCCTCAAGAAATACAAGTACAACAACCTCGAGTGCCGACCACTAGCGCAACACGGTGCCGCCAGCTCCCAGCAGAGTCACTTCCACGAAGGATGGGCCCAGGTGGCTCGAGGCTGTGTATCGGTAATCGAGCTCTTCAAAGCTCTGGAACTCGAAGCTTTCGAGAGCGCGCACGTAGCCGTCGCGAGTGAGATTGCGGCCGGCGCGCCGCAAGCCTTCCACAATCACCCGTCCGGTCATGAAGCCTTCCAGGGTTTCGTAAGACAGGTTGTCCTCGTTGCCATGCCGAGCCATCACGGAGCGGAAGTTGCGCGCGGCGCGCGACGAGCCGCGCGGATGCGGCATCACCTGCGTGATCGCGATGCCGCGGACGTCAGCGTCCAGCAGCTCGAATAGCTTGGGCACCGATGTGACCGAGAGGACCCAGGGCGAAGGCAGCGCCGCCCGTGCCTGCGCCTTGTACAGCTTCATCAAGTCGGCCACCGTGCTCGGCGACGTGAACAGCAGCACGGCCTGGGGAGCAGCCTTCACGAGCGTCGCGGCCATGCTCCGACCGTCCCAGTTTTCCGCGGGGTGCGGGACGTCCGCCACCAATTGCGCGTGGAACCGCTGCGTCGCCTTGTGTGCAGCGGCCAGCGTGCTCTTGCCGAACGCGTTGTCCTGGTAGACCACCGCGATGCGGCGTGTGCCGATCGTCGCGAGATGCTCCACCATCTTCTCGACCTCATTGGAGTAGGCCGTGCGCGTGTGGAAGAGGTAGCGGTTGTGAACACGAGCTCCGTCGGCTCCGGTCAGTGTGCCCACCGCCGGCAGCCGATACTCCTCGAGCAGCGGCATCGCGGCCAGCGTGATGCCGGTGCCGCCGATGCATGCGAGTCCGAATACATCCGCACCCTGCCCGAACGCACGGACGTTCGTGAGTGCCTTGTCGATGACGTAGTTGTCCTCCCGGCGCACCACCGAGAGCTGGCGGCCATGCATGCCGCCTTGCGCATTCACCTGCGCGAAGCAGGCGAGCAGCCCGTCGGTATAGTTGCGGTAGAGACTGCCCCAGACACTGTCGAAGCCGATGGTCTGACCGAACACCACCTTGTTGTCAGAAACGCCTGGTTCGCTGCCGCGCGCAGACACGATCCACGGCGCCGAGGCTGCCGCGGCTGCCGCGGCACAGAATGCTCGTCTCCGGATAGGGTTCATTGGTGTCTCCTGTAACTGACGGACGCGCTCGTTCGAAAGAACCCGCCGCGGCTCAGACCCCGCCGTGGCAGACGTACTTGGTTTCGAGGTACTCGTCGAGCCCATACCTCGAACCCTCGCGCCCTACCCCCGACTCCTTGATGCCGCCGAACGGTGCTACCTCGTTGGAGATCAGGCCCTCGTTGACGCCGACCATGCCGTACTCGAGCCGCTCGGCGACACGCCAGGCTCGGCGCACGTCGCGCGTGTAGAAGTAGGCGGCAAGACCGAAGGGCGTGTCGTTGGCGAGCTGAACGGCCTCATCGTCGCTCGCGAACCGCATCAACGGTGCGACCGGCCCGAAGATCTCCTCGCGCACAACGGCCATCTCGCTCGTTACGCCAGCCAGGACCGTCGGCACGTAAAAGTTGCCCCCCAGCGCGTGCACAACACCACCCGCCAGCACGCGTGCGCCCTGGCTTCGCGCTTCATCGACCAGACGGCTGACCTTGGCCAGCGCCCGGCCGTCAATCAGCGGYCCGATGTGCACCCCGGGCTCGACGCCGGCACCGACCTTCAGCTGCTCCACCGCACGCACCAGCCG
>NZ_JBFUCI010000179.1:0-11830 GCF_056405335.1 Variovorax sp. P1_H12_2 | reverse complement strand
GTCGTCGCGCCGCGCGTCGGCTGCGGTGGGCGACGCGCCGGCGCCGACCCGCTCCGGCGCGAAACCGGCCTTGCGGATGGCCGCCAGCGCCTTCGGCAGCGCGTCGTCCGCGCCGTCGATCCTCAGGGTGCGCTGGCCGAGCTGGAAGTGCAGTCCGCGGATGCCCGCGATCGGCTCGACGGCGCGGCGGATCTCCGACTCCTCGGCGCTGCAGTCCATGGTCGGGATGCGGTAGGTGTTGGGCGCGCCCGGCCCGGGCGGCAAGGGTGCCGCGACCGCATGGTCGGCCGAACAGCAGGTCGCAGGGAGGGGAGAGGCCGGCGCGTGGCTGCCGGCGATGGAGGTTTCAGGTGTTCTTCTTGCCATGAAGCCATTGGGAACCCTGAAGTAACTTCAAGGTCAAGCCGCGTCCGAGGGCGCAGCTTCGAGCGGGTCGATGCGCCTCAGGCCGCGCCCGCTGTGGCTCTGCGTCCCGGCCCGCCCGCCGCGCTGCCCGCCCGCTGGAAGTCGTCGCTGTTCAGGCAGATCTCCGCCGCCGGATTCTCGCGATACCGGGCCGTGGCCATCGCGTCGATGGCGTCCGCATTGCGCGCATAGGCCAGCACCAGGTCGGCGTCGCGGTCCTCGGGCGCCTGGAAGCGCGCTTGCAGCGCCTCTTCGTCGATGCGGGCAATGATGCGGGCCCCGTCGTGGCCGTCGGGATAGATGGCGAACTGCACGCTGCCGGTCGCTGGATGAAAGATCGCTTCTGAAGCCATGATGGCGCTGTGGACTCGTGACTCGTGACTTGTTGCGGCAGTATCGCGCCCTGGGTGAGATTGCGATACACGCCCTATGGCCTAGGTCCTGTTCACCCTGTTTCCGGGAATCGCGTTGCCGTGCGAAGGGGCTGGATGCAGGCCCTGGATCCGCAGCAAGATGCGGACCAATTCACGGCGGCCGTCACAGATTGAGATGTTTGTTGTGCGCTTCAGGCCTCGCCAAGCATCCCGCGCTCTTCGATGAAGGCCACCACCTCGGCGAGGCCGGTGCGTGTCTTGAGATTGGTCATCACGAAGGGCCGCTGCTTGCGCATGCGCTTGGTGTCCGCCTCCATCACGCCGAGATCGGCGCCGACGTAGGGTGCGAGGTCGGTCTTGTTGATCACGAACAGGTCGCTCTTGGTGATGCCGGGGCCGCCCTTGCGCGGGATCTTCTCGCCGGCCGCGACGTCGATCACGTAGATCGTCAGGTCGGAGAGTTCCGGGCTGAAGGTGGCCGCCAGATTGTCGCCGCCCGATTCCACGAACACCACGTCGGCATCGGGAAACTGGACCAGCATGCGGTCGATCGCCTCGAGGTTGATCGAGGCGTCCTCGCGGATCGCGGTGTGCGGGCAGCCGCCGGTCTCCACGCCCATGATGCGCTCGGCCGGCAGCGCGCCGGCGACCGTTAGCAGGCGCTGGTCTTCCTTGGTGTAGATGTCGTTGGTGATCGCGATCAGGTCGTACTTGTCGCGCATCGCCTTGCACAGCATTTCGAGCAGGGTGGTCTTGCCGGAACCGACCGGGCCGCCGATGCCGACGCGCAGCGGCGGCAGCTTCTTGGTGCGGTGGGGGATGTGGTGGAGGGCGGAGGACATGGGTTATGCCTCGCGAGCAACGTGGGGGTTCATGGTCTTAGCTTCTGAAGAGGCGCGAGTACTGGGTTTCGTGACGGGCCGACAGCACGGCGAGCATCGGCGAGAAGGCCTGCCGCCCGTCATCCGAGAGTGTGATCGCATGAGCGACCGCCGTGGGGATTTCCGCCGCCAGGCGGCCGAGGATGCGTTGCCCCGCGCTCTGGCCGAGGGGTACCGCCTTGACCGCGGCGCCGACCATATTCTCGGCCCAGCCGAAGGCGAACGCCAGGCATGCATCGCGCGCGGGCGCTTCGGTGCGGCTGGCGGCAAAGGCGAAGGCGATCGGATAGCTGGCAGGCAGTGTCTCGAAGATGCTCGCGATGTCGGCGTGGTGCAGCTTCAGCCACTCGACGAAGGAGCGGCCCATCTGCTCGGTCTGCAGCAGGAACTCGGCCGATTCGCGGGTCTGGAACACCCAGTCGTTGAGTGCGCGGATACGGTCCGCATCCGCCAGCCGCCAGGCCGGCACCGCCTGCGCCACCACGGCGAGATCGGCGCGGGCCAGTGCCAGGTGCAGCTGGTCGGCCAGCCAGTCCGAGACGGCGGGCTCGGTCGTGATGCCCGCACCCTCGATCGCCGCTTCGAGCCCTTCGGAGTAGGAGAAGCCGCCGACCGGCAGGGCCGGCGAGGCCAGCCAGATCAGCTGCAACAGGCTGCTGGCGGGCAGGCCGGCCGGCGTGTCGTTCATCCGTGCGAGTGGCCGTGGGAACGATCGTGGCCGTGCGCGTGGTCATGGTCATGGTCGTGCTCGCCATGCCCCGCCGAGCCCGAATAGGCGTCGGGGTGCAGCACGGGCCCGACCGGCGCCGCGCCGTGCGCGTGCCCATGGCCGCCGCCGTGCGCTCCGTAGGCGCCGCCCTCGGGCTCGAAGGCTGCCTCAGCTTCGCGCACGATCAGGTGCATCGCGCGCAGCATGCCGGCCAGCACATGGTCGGGCTCGATCTTCAGATGGTCGGGCTTGAGTTCGATCGGCACGTGCCGGTTGCCCAGGTGGTAGGCCGCGCGCATCAGGTCGAAGGGCGTTCCGTGCTCGCTGCAGTGCGTGATCACCAGCACCGGCTGCGGCGCCGCGATGACCTTGACCAGCGAGCCATCCTCGGCCACCAGCACGTCGCCGCCGCGCACCGCGGTGCCGCGCGGCAGGAACACGCCGAGCTGGCGGCCCTGCGAATCGGTGGTGTCGAAGCGGCTTTTCTGGCGCACGTCCCAGTCGAGTTCGACCGTGGCGGCGCGCTTGAGCAGGACGGCCGCGAGGCCGCCGCCCTGGGGCATGAGTTTGTTGGCGGTGAGCATGGAAAGGCAGGGTTGTTCGATGGAATGCGGATTGTCGATCCGCGCGCACATCGAACTAGAACAGAAAATACCGCTGCGTCATCGGCAGCGAAACCGCCGGATCGCACACCAGCAGCTGCCCGTCGGCGCGTACCGCGTAGGTCTGGGCATCGATCTCCATCGTCGGCGTATGGGCGTTGTGCACCATGTGCTGCTTGCGCACGCCGCGCACGTTCTTCACCGCGCTCAAGGTCTTGGCAAGTCCGTAGCGATCGCCGATGCCGGCGGCCAGGCCGGCCCGCGAGACGAAGGTCAATGAACTCCTCGCGAGCGAGCCGCCGTAGGCGCCGAACATCGGCCGGTAGTGCACCGGCTGCGGCGTCGGGATCGATGCGCTGGGGTCGCCCATCGCGGCCATCGCGATGGTGCCGCCCTTGATGATCGTGAACGGCTTGACGCCGAAGAAGGCCGGCTTCCAGACCACCAGGTCGGCCCACTTGCCGACCTCGATGCTGCCGACCTCGTGCGCGATGCCGTGCGCGAGCGCCGGGTTGATCGTGTACTTGGCGACGTAGCGCCTGGCGCGGAAGTTGTCGTTGCGCTCGGCATCCTCGGGCAGCTTGCCGCGCTGGCCCTTCATCTTGTGGGCGGTCTGCCAGCAGCGGATGACGATCTCGCCGACCCGGCCCATGGCCTGGCTGTCGGAGCTGAACATGCTGATCGCGCCGAGGTCGTGCAGGATGTCCTCGGCCGCGATGGTCTCCTTGCGGATGCGGCTCTCGGCGAAGGCCAGGTCCTCGGGGATGCCGGCGTCGAGGTGATGGCAGACCATCAGCATGTCGACATGCTCGTCGAGCGTGTTCACCGTGTAGGGCATGGTCGGGTTGGTCGACGAGGGCAGGAAGTTGGCCTCGCCGACCACGCGCAGGATGTCCGGCGCATGGCCGCCGCCCGCGCCCTCGGTGTGGAAGGCGCAGATCCCGCGGCCCTTGACGGCCGCGATGGTGTTCTCGACGAAGCCCGATTCGTTGAGCGTGTCGCTGTGGATCGCGACCTGCGTGTCGGTGGCATCGGCGACGTCCAGGCAGTTGCTGATCGCGGCCGGCGTGGTGCCCCAGTCCTCGTGCAGCTTGAGGCCGATCACGCCGGCGTCGATCTGCTCGTGCAGCGCGGCCGGCAGGCTGGCGTTGCCCTTGCCCAGGAAGCCGAGGTTCATCGGGAAGGCGTCGGCCGCCTGCAGCATGCGCTCGATGTGCCAGGGGCCGGGCGTCGCGGTGGTCGCGAAGGTGCCGGTCGCCGGCCCGGTGCCGCCGCCGAGCATGGTGGTCACGCCGGAGGCCAGTGCCTCCTCGATCTGCTGCGGGCAGATGAAGTGGATGTGGCTGTCGATGCCGCCCGCGGTGACGATGTTGCCTTCGCAGCTGATGACCTCGGTGCCCGGGCCGATGACGATGTCCACGCCCGATTGCACGTCGGGATTGCCGGCCTTGCCGATGGCGACGATGCGGCCGTCCTTCAGGCCGATGTCGGCCTTCACGATGCCCCAGTGGTCGAGGATCAGCGCATTGGTCATCACCGTGTCGACCGAGCCTTCGGCGCGCGTGCGCTGGCCTTGCGCCATCCCGTCACGGATGGTCTTGCCGCCGCCGAACTTGACCTCTTCGCCGTAGCCGCCGGCATGCAGCGTGTAGTCCTCCTCGACCTCGATCACCAGGTCGGTGTCGGCAAGTCGGACGCGGTCGCCCACGGTGGGGCCGAAGATTTCCGCGTAGGCGCGGCGGCCGATGGTTGCCATTCAGAGGACTCCCGCCGGGCCGCCCCAAGGGAGGCCTGCGCCCCCTCGGGGGGCAGTGAATACACGAAGTGATGAACGTGGGGGCATCAGAGCTTTCCTTGAACGAGACCGCGGAAGCCGTAGATGATGCGGTCGCCCGAAAAATCCACCAGTTCGACCGTGCGCTGCTGTCCGGGCTCGAAGCGCACCGCGGTGCCCGACGCGATGTTCAGCCGCATGCCGCGCGCGGCCTCGCGGTCGAAGCCCAGAGCGCCGTTGGTCTCGGCGAAGTGGTAGTGCGAGCCGACCTGGATCGGCCGGTCGGCGGTGTTCCGGACCACCAGCGTGATGGCTCGCCGGCCGGGATTGAGGACGTGTTCGCCCTCGTCGGTGATGAGTTCGCCGGGGATCATTGAAGCCCCCTCAGGCCAGTGCGCTGCCGAGCAGCGCGACGCCGAACAGCGCCACCGCGGCGCCCGCGATGCGCCCAAGCCAGCGATGACCGTGGCGCAGCGCCCAGCCGGCGGCGATGCCGGCTGTGTGCAGCAGCACGGTGGCGGCGAGCATGCCGGCCAGGGTCAGTGCGGCAGCCGATTCGCCGTGCAGCTCATGGCCGTGCGCGATGCCGTGGAAGACCGCGAAGACCCCGACCAGCGCGGCCGCCGCGAAGCCCGGAAGCCGCTTGCGTGTGGCGACCAGCAGGCCCAGCACCAGCAGCGAGGCCGCGATCATCGGCTCGACCGCCGGCAGCTGCAGGCCCCCCAGGCCGGCCAGCGCGCCTGCGAGCAGCATCAGCGCGAATCCCAGCGGCGCCCACAGCAGGTCGGGCCAGGCGCGGCGCGCGGCGAGCGCGCTCCAGAGGCCGACCGCGACCATCGCGGCCAGGTGGTCGGGACCGGTCAGCGGATGCATGAAGCCGGCGAGAAAGCCGTGATGCAGGCCGGCATCGGCGCTGGCGGCCAGGGGCAGCAATGCGAGGAGGGGAGCGGTGCGGAGGAGGCGCATGGAAACGGTCCTTGTTGTTGTTCGGGGAGGGGTATCAGACGATCGGCTGGTGCACCGTCACGAGCTTGGTGCCGTCGGGAAAGGTGGCCTCGACCTGGATGTCCGGGATCATCTCGGCGATGCCGTCCATCACGTCGGCGCGGGTCAGCACCGCGCGGCCCTCGCTCATCAGGGCGGCCACGCTCTTGCCGTCGCGCGCGCCCTCCATCACGGCGGCGGAGATCAGCGCCACGGCCTCGGGGTAGTTGAGCTTGAGCCCGCGAGCCCGGCGCCGTTCGGCCAGCAGGGCTGCGGTGAAGATCAGCAGCTTGTCTTTTTCGCGCGGTGTGAGTTCCATGGGGGGCGGAGGTGGCGTCTTGAGGCAGGCCATTATTGGGCGGTCTCTGCCAGTTGCAACGTTCGTGCCGTGGCACGGAACCTGCACCGATCTGGTGTGGACACCACCGCCGTTCCCCCCGCTCCGAGCGACGAAGCGCCGCAGCGCATCGTCAAGGTCCGGCGCGACTACAACAGCTGGGTTGCGAGCGAAACGCTGGAAGACTATGCGCTGCGCTACACGCCGCAGCGCTTCCGCCGGATGTCCGAATGGCGGGTGGCCAGCACGGCCTTCGGCGGCGCGGCCTCGTTCCTGATCCTGGAGGCGGTCGGCGCCACGCTGCTGGTGCAGTACGGCTTCGTCAATGCCTTCTGGGCCATCCTGGTCACCGGACTGATCATCTTCCTGGCCGGGCTGCCGATCAGCGTCTATGCGGCGCGCTACGGCGTCGACATGGACCTGCTCACGCGCGGCGCCGGCTTCGGCTACATCGGCTCGACCCTGACCTCGCTGATCTACGCCTCCTTCACCTTCATCTTCTTCGCGCTGGAAGCCGCGGTGATGGCCTATGCGCTCGAACTCGCGCTCGGCATCCCGCCGGTCTGGGGCTACCTGGTCTGCGCGCTGGTGGTGATCCCGCTGGTGACGCACGGCATCTCGGCCATCAGCCGGCTGCAGGTGTGGACCCAGCCGGTCTGGCTGCTGATGCTGGTGGTGCCCTTCGGCTACGTGCTGGCGCGCGATCCTGGTGCGTTCGCGGGCATCGTGCACTACATCGGTGTCCGGTCGAAGGCGGACGGCTTCGATCTGCACCTCTTCGGTGCCGCACTGACCGTCGGCATCGCCTTGATCACGCAGATGGGCGAGCAGGCCGACTACCTGCGCTTCATGCCGGCGCGCACGGCCGCCAACCGCGGCCGCTGGTGGGCCGGCGTGCTGGCGGGCGGACCCGGCTGGGTGGTGCTCGGGGTGCTCAAGATGCTGGGCGGCGCGCTGCTGGCCTACCTGGCGATCGGCCACATGGTGCCGCCGGAGCGCGCCGTCGACCCCAACCAGATGTACCTGGCCGCCTACGAATACGTGTTCCCGAACTACGGCTGGGCGGTGGCGGCGACCGCGGTGTTCGTGGTCATCTCGCAGCTCAAGATCAACGTCACCAATGCCTACGCCGGCTCGCTGGCCTGGAGCAACTTCTTCTCGCGCGTCACGCACAGCCATCCGGGCCGCGTGGTGTGGGTGGTGTTCAACGCGCTGATCGCCTTCATGCTGATGGAGATGAACGTGTTCGAGGCGCTCGGCGACGTGCTGGGCCTCTACGCCAACATCGCGATCGCCTGGATGATGGCGGTGGTGGCCGACCTGGTCGTCAACAAGCCGCTGGGCCTGTCGCCGCCGGGCATCGAGTTCAAGCGCGCCCACCTGTGGGACATCAACCCGGTCGGCGTCGGCGCGATGGCGCTCGCCTCGGTGCTGTCGATCACCGCGCACCTCGGCGTCTTCGGGCCGCTGGCACAGGCCTTCTCGGCACTGATCGCGCTCGGCACCGCCTTCGTCGCGGCGCCGCTGATCGCCTGGGCGACCCGCGGCAAGTACTACATCGCGCGGGTCTCGGACGACGACGGTGATGCGCCCTTCGCGCCGTCTGCGCGCCGCTCGGCGGTCCGCTGGGCGCGGGTCGAGTCGGGCGCCGGCAGCTATCGCCGGACTCTGAGCCCCCACGCTCCGCACTGCGTGTCGTCGCTGCCCCCCGAGGGGGCGCAGTCCGCCTTGGGGCGGCCCGGCGGCGGACCCTCCACCCAGTTCTGCGTGATCTGCGAGCGCGAATACGAAGGCCCGGACATGGCGCACTGCCCCGCCTATCAAGGCGCGATCTGCTCGCTCTGCTGCACGCTGGACGCGCGCTGCGGCGACCTCTGCAAACCGCAGGCGAGCCTGTCGGCGCAGTGGTCGGGCACCTTGCGCTGGCTGCTGCCGCGCCGCGTCTGGCCCTACCTCGACACCGGGCTCGGCCACTTCCTGCTGCTGATGCTGATCGTCGTGCCCTTGCTGGCCGGCGTCTTCGGCGTCCTCTACCAGCAGGAGCTGCGCGCGCTCGGCGACGCGGCATCGGGCGAGGGCGCACTGCTCGGGATGCAGCCGGCGTCCTTGCGCTCCGGTTTCCTCAAGGCCTACATGGCGCTGCTGGTGATCGCCGGCATCGTCGCCTGGTGGCTGGTGCTCGCGCACCAGAGCCGCAAGGTGGCGCAGGAGGAGTCGAATCGCCAGACCCACCTGCTGGTGCGCGAGATCGAGCTGCACCGCAAGACCGACCATGCGCTGCAGGCAGCCAAGCAGAGCGCCGACCAGGCGCGCAGCATCGCAGAGGAAGCCAAGCGCGCGGCCGACCTGGCCAACCAGGCCAAGAGCCGCTACATCAGCGCCATCAGCCACGAGTTGCGCACGCCGCTCAACAGCATCCTGGGCTATGCGCAGCTGATGGGCGAGGACGCCGCGGTGCCGCCGCATCGCCGGCAGGCGGTGGCGGTGATCAAGCGCGGCGGCGAGCACCTGCTGTCGCTGATCGAGGGCACGCTGGACATCGCCCACATCGAGGCCGGAAAGCTCACGCTCAACGCCCGGCCGATGGGGTTCGCGGAGCTGATGAGCGAGCTGGCCGACATGTTCGAGCTGGAGGCCGCCGAGAAGGGGCTGGCCTTCCGCTTCGAGCCCAACGGCGGCCTGCCCGATCTGGTGCGCGCGGACGAGAAGCGGGTGCGGYAGATCCTCATCAACCTGCTGGGCAACGCGATCAAGTTCACCGCCGCCGGCCAGGTCACGCTGCGGCTGCGCTATGCGCGCGAGTTCGCCGCGATCGAGATCGAGGACACCGGGCCGGGGATGTCGGCGGAGGAGCTCGGCCGCATCTTCGAGCCCTTCGCGCGCGGCGCCACGGCCGGACCGGCGGCGCCCGGCGCCGGCCTGGGGCTCACCATCGCCAGGATGCTGATCGACCTCATGGGCGGCGAGATGAGCGTGCAGAGCACGCCCGGCGTCGGCTCGCAGTTCAGCGTGCGGCTGTTCCTGCCGCGCGTGCACGAGGCGCCCGCCGGCAGCGGCCGGCGCGTCCGGGCGCCCGTGGTGCGGCTGCGGCGCGGCTACGAGGGCCGCCGGCAGCGCCTGCTGGTGGTCGACAACGAGGAGGCCGATCGCGAACTGCTGGTGCAGGTGCTGGCGCCGCTGGGCTTCGAGTTGCGCACCGCGGCCAGCGGCCATGACGCGCTCGACCTGATCGCGGCCGGCTGGCGGCCCGATGCGATGTTCGTCGACCTCGCGATGCCGGGCATCGATGGCTGGGAGACGATCCGCCGTTCGCGCGCCCTGGGGCTCGCGCAGGCGGCGGTCGCGATCGTCTCGGCCAACGCCTTCGACAAGCGCCTGGAGAACGACGTCGGCATCACGCCCGATGATTTCTTCGTCAAGCCGGTGCGCCACAGCGAGCTGCTCGACTGGCTCGAGCGCCGCCTCGGCATCCGGTGGACCGAGAGCGCCGCCGTGCCGCCCGCCGCCGTCGAGGCCGCGCTGGTGCTGCCTTCGGCCGCGCGGCTGCGCGCGCTCGAGGAAGCGGTCGGCCTGGGTTATTTTCGGGGCATCATGAACCAGCTCGACGACATCGACGCGGCCCAGCCCGAGTGCGCGGCGTGGACCACCCTCCAGCGCGCGCTGGCGCGGCAGTTCCAGTTCGAGGCCATGAGCCGGGCGTTGAGCGCGGCGGCGGGGGCGTCATGAGCGGTGCCGACCATCCCCCGATGCTGGTCGACACGCTGCGCGGCAGCGGCGGCAACAGCGACCTGGTGCTGATCGTCGACGACGTGCCCGACAACCTCGCGGTGCTGCACGATGCGCTCGACGAATCGGGCTACACGGTGCTGGTCGCGACCAGCGGCGAACAGGCCCTGCAGCGCGCGGCCCAGGCGCGGCCCGACATCATCCTGCTCGACGCGATGATGCCCGGCATCGATGGCTTCGAGGTCGCGCGCCGGCTCAAGGCCGATGCCGCGACCGCGCACATCCCGATCGTCTTCATGACCGGCCTGACCGAGACCGAGCACCTGGTGGCCGCGCTGGAGGCCGGCGGCRTCGACTACGTGACCAAGCCGATCAAGCCCAAGGAGGTGCTGGCGCGCATGAACGTCCACCTGCAAGGGGCGCGGCGCGCGCGGCAGGAAGCGCAGCAGGCCGGCCAGGCGCGCAATGCGCTCGATGCCTTCGGCTACGCCAGCATCACGGTGCGCATGCCCGAGGGCAAGCTGATCTGGCAGACCGCGCTGGCGCGCGAGATGCTGCTGCGCTACTGCGGCACCAGCGCGCCGGTGACGCCGCCCGCGGTGCTCGAGTGGCTTCGGCGGCACTTGCCCGATGCCCAGCAGCGCCAGATCGAGCCGCCGGCGCTGGCGATCGCGTACGGCGCGACCCGCCTGAGCCTGCGACTGCACCAGCAGACCGGACACGACGACGAGGGCGACGACTGGCTGATCATCATGCGCGAGCTGTCGGACACCGCGGTGATCGAGACCATGAGCCTGAGCCTCAAGCTCACGGCGCGCGAGGCCGAGGTTCTCTATTGGGTGGTCAAGGGCAAGACCAACAAGGACATCGGCGAAATCCTCGGCAGCAGCCCCGCGACCGCCAAGAAGCACCTGGAGCGGGTGTACGTGAAGCTCGGGGTCGAGACGCGCACGGCGGCAGCGGGTGTCGCAATGAAACGCATTCGCGAGCTGCAGCCCCAGTTCGAGATCTGAGTCACGGGCGGCTCCTAGAATGCGCGGCCATGGTCCGACGCTTTCCGCTTCCGCTGCTGTGCCTGCTGGCGTCGCCTGTCCACGCCGCCGGCCACTTCGACATCGACGATGCCGGCACGCTGGACCCGGGCCAGTGCCAGTACGAGGTCTGGGGGGGGCGCTTCGGCACGGCGCCGGTCACTGACTACCACTTGGGGCCTGCGTGCCGGGTCGGACCGGTCGAGCTCGGTTTCAACGTCGACCGTGCATCGGTGCCCGGCGACAAGGCCTACGGCGCGGGGCCGCAGCTCAAGTGGACCTTCATGGGAGAGCAGGAGGATTCGCGACTGAGCGCGGCATTGTTCTTCAGCGCGGTGTGGGATGTCACGCACGGCGGTCGTGCCGGCGGCCAGTTCGTGGTGCCCGTGACCTGGCATCCGCTCGAGAGCCTGTATGTCAACCTCAATCTCGGCTACGACTGGACGCCCGGCAGCGGCGAGCGAACCGGGCGCGGCGGACTGCAGGGTGCCTGGGCCGTCAACGACAAGCTGTGGCTGGTCTTCGAGCGCTTTCGCGCCCTCGACACCTGGACCTCGCGCGCCGGTGTGCGCTTCAACCTGACGCCGACCATCAGCATCGACCTGAGCGCCGCGCGCAGCGGTCCGGACGGGGTCCGGGGCTACGCGATCGGGCTCAACCAGGTCTTTCAGCGTTAGCGACCTACAGCACAGCCTGGCGCGTGAACGAGACCTTCGGCTTGCTGTAGGCGCTGGGCACCTGGTCGCGGTAGAACGCGCGGCGATCAAGGCTGGCCAGCGGGTCATGCGACTTGGCAACCGCCTCGGCACGCACGGTGGCGCGGCTGGCGGTGGAGCTGAACGGCTGCGCACCCGCGCTGGCACCGTCGGCGTAGACGTTGCCTTCGCGTGCCGCGGCGACCGCCTGGCCAGCGACTTCGGAGCGGCTCGTGGACGAGGTCAGGGCATGCACGCCCTCATAGGTTTCCGCGTTGGCGCCGGCGGCAGCCAGCAGGGACAGTGCAGCGG
>NZ_JBFUCI010000178.1:0-11857 GCF_056405335.1 Variovorax sp. P1_H12_2 | reverse complement strand
GCGGAGGGGCCGAGCGAGAGGCGCGCCACGCCGCCGGGCACCTGGGCGCCGTGCGGCCAGACCTCGGGTGCCTTGGCAGCCGACGGCGCGGCCTCGACCTGTGCCGCCGGCAGCGCCAGCACACTCATCGTTGCGAGAAGGAGAGAGCGGCGATGCATGGCGCCGTCACTTGCCCCAGCTGTCGCGCATCCCGGCGGCGCGATTGAACACGCGCTGGCCGGAGGCCGCCGCGTTCGCATCCACCACGAAGTACCCGTGGCGTTCGAACTGGAAGCCCGCGCCGCCTGGCGCCGCGCTGGCCAGCGAAGGTTCCACGAAGGCCTGGCAACGCAGGAGGCTGTCGCGATTCAGTTCGTCCTGCAGCTCGCCGCTGCCCGGCTGGGCGGCCGCGAACAGCCGCTCGTACAGGCGCACCTCGGCCGGCAGCGCATCGGCCGCCGCCACCCAGGTGATGTTGCCCTTGACCTTGATCGCATCGGCCCCCGGCGTGCCGCTCTTGGTGTCGGGCACCAGCCTGGCCTGGACTTCCTGCAGCCTGCCGCCGGCATCGCGCGTGCCGCCGGTGCACTCGATCGTGTGACCGTACTTCAGGCGCACCCTGTTGCCGGGGAACAGGCGGAAGAAGCCCTTGGGCTGCACGTCCTCGTAGTCGGTGCGCTCGATCCAGACCTCGCGGCCGATCTTGAACGTGCGCTGGCCCCTTTCCGGATGGTGCGGGTGCACCGGCGCCGAGCAGTCGTCGAGGAAGCCGGCGCCCATCAGTTCGTCCCAGTTCGTGATGACGAGCTTCACCGGGTCGAGCACCGCCATCGCGCGCGGCGCGATCGGGTCGAGCGTGTCGCGCAGCGCCGCCTCGAGGCTGGCGTAGTCGATCCAGCCGCCGGACTTGGTCACGCCCGAGCGTTCGCAGAAGAGCTTCAGCGCGTCGGGCGTGTAGCCGCGGCGGCGCAGGCCCGCGAGGGTCGGCATGCGGGGGTCGTCCCAGCCGTCGACGTGGCCTTCCTCGACCAGCTGGCGCAGGCGGCGCTTGCTGGTGATCACGTGCGTGACGTTGAGGCGGGCGAACTCGTACTGGCGCGGATGCGGCGTGGCGATCAGGCCGCCTTCGGCCAGGCGGTCGAGCAGCCAGTCGTAGAAGGGCCGCTGGTCTTCGAACTCGAGCGTGCAGAAGCTGTGCGTGATCTGTTCCAGCGCGTCCTCGATCGGATGCGCGAAGGTGTACATCGGGTAGATGCACCACTTGTCGCCGGTGTTGTGGTGGGTGGCGCGGCGGATGCGGTAGAGCGCCGGATCGCGCATGTTGATGTTGGGGCTCGCCATGTCGATGCGGGCCCGCAGCACTGCGGCGCCGTCCTCGAGCGCGCCGTCGCGCATGGCACGGAAGCGCGCGAGGTTCTCGTCCGGCGTGCGGCCGCGGAACGGGCTGTCGGTGCCGGGCGTGTTGAAGTCGCCGCGGGTGGCGCGGATCTGCTCGGCGCTCTGCTCGTCGACGTAGGCCAGGCCGGCACCGATCAGGTACTCGGCCGCCCGGTACATGAAGTCGAAATAGTTACTCGCAAAGTACTCGTGCGCGTCGGCCTCGCCCGGCTTGGCAGGGTTGTCGGCCAGCACGGTGTCGTAACCCAGCCATTGCACGGCGTCGCGGATCGCGTCGACGTATTCCTGCTCTTCCTTCTCCGGGTTGGTGTCGTCGAAGCGCAGGTGGCAGACGCCGCCGTATTCCCCGGCCAGCTCGAAGTTGAGCCAGATGCTCTTGGCATGCCCGATGTGCAGGTAGCCGTTGGGTTCGGGCGGGAAGCGCATGCGGACCTTGGCCGGGTCCTGCATGCCCTGGGCGTGATGGGCGGCGTCCCCTGGGGAGCCGCCCCATTTGCGAGTGGAATAATTGCCCTGTTCGAGGTCGCTTTCGATCACGTGGCGCAGGAAATTGCTCGGCTTGGTGCTGTCGTTGTCTGCAGGGGAAGTCATCCGCTCATTCTAGGTGGCCCCCCGAGGGCTCGTTACCTTTGGCAACCTTCTTCACAGAGCGGCGTACACGGGGTTCACACCTCACGCGTTCAATACAGACATGGGCGGCCCACACCCGCCCCAACAGGAGTTTCATGATGAGCGTCACCCGCACCACTTTCTTCAAATGGGCCGCCGCCGGCGTCGTTGCCGCGGGCGCGCTGTTCGCCACCGCTTCGGCCAGTGCGGCTGTCGACTGGTCGGTCGGCGTCAACGTCCCCGGGGTAGCGATCGGCGTGGCGACGCCGCAGCCTTACTACGCCCCGGCACCGGTCTACTACCCGCCGCCGGCTGCCTACTACGCGCCGCCGCCGGTTTACTACCGCCCGGCGCCCCGGGTGTACTACCGTCCGGCGCCCGTGTACTACGCGCCGCCACCGGTGTACTACCGGCCCGCTCCAGGCTATTACGGCCATCGCGGCCACGGCCATGGTCATGGCTACTACCGCTGAGCGACAGACACCCCCGATTGCCTGCTGTCACATCGAAAAAACCGGCCCCGTCGAACGGGCCGGTTTTTTTTGTGCCTGCCCGGGCCCCCCTGGGGGCCCTTACATGGCGCGGAAAAGGTGGGCGTAGAGCCGGCTGACCGGGATCCTGTCGGCGCGGCCGCGCAGGCTCAGGTGCTGCTTGCCGGCCTCGTCGCGGTGAACCGCCTCGATGGCGCTGCTGCGCACGACCACGGCCCGGTGCACCTGCCAGAAGATGCTGGCGTCGATCTGCGGCAGCAACTGCTTGAGCGGCGTGCGGATCAGGTACTCGTGGGTGGCGGTCAGCACGCGCACGTACTTGTCGGCCGCTTCGAAGTACTGCACCTCGTCGATCGGGACCATGCGCACCGTGGCGCCGCCGGCCTCGCTCGCGGCAATGAACCTGAGCGGCGCGGCGGCGGGTGCGGGTCCGGCGGCGGCGCTGCTCAGCAACCGGCGCCATTGCGCCAGCGTCTGTTCCAGCGCGGCGGGCGCGGCCGCTTCGGCGGGTTCCTGGGCAGCCAGCGCCTGCTTGAGCCTGGCGACGGTCTTGCGCAGTCGCTCGGCGTGGACCGGCTTGAGGATGTAGTCGATCGCCTGCGCCTCGAAGGCGCGCGCAGCGTATTCGTCGTAGGCGGTGACGAACACCAGCTGCGGCATCGGCGCCTCGTCGGTCGGCCAGGTGTCGGCCAGTTCGGCGGCGGCGCCCAGCCCGTCGAGGCCCGGCATCCGGATGTCGAAGAACAACACCTGCGGCAGCCGTTGCAATGCCTCCTGCACGGCACTGGCACCGTCGCCCACACAGGCGACCACGTCGAGCTCGGGCCATGCGGCGGCCAGTTCAGTCCGCAACGCCTGCGCGAGCAGGGGTTCGTCTTCGGCAATGAGGGCTGTGGCTTTCATGCGTTCAGGTGGGAAATGCGACTGTCGCGAGGGTCCCGCCCTCGGGTATGTGCTGCAGCGTCAAGCTGCCTCGCGCTCCGTAGACCGTGGCGAGGCGCTCGCGCACCTGCGTCACGCCGAAGCCGTCGCCATGGGTCGGCAGCGTCGCGTCCAGGCCGACGCCGGTGTCGCAGACTTCGATCGAGATCTGCGGCATGCCGTCCTCGGAACGGTTCTCGCGCCGCGCACGCACGCGGATTTCGCCGCCTTCGACCTTCGGCTCGAGTCCGTGGCGGATGCAGTTCTCCACCAGGGGTTGAAGCAGCAGCGGTGGCACCGGCACGTCGCGCAAAGCGTCGGGCAGGTCGAGCGCATAGCGCAGGCGCGGCCCCATGCGCACCGACATGAGCTCGAGGTAGTCGCGCAGCCGATCGAATTCGCAGGCCAGCGGATGCGACGTGGCCCGGGAGCCGGCGAGCGTGACACGCAAGTAGTTGTTGAGGTGGTCGAGCATCTCGACCGCGCGCGGCGGATCGACCGCGATCAGCGCTCGCAGGTTGGCCAGCGTGTTGAACAGCATGTGCGGCTCCAGCTGGGTCTCGAGCAGCTTGAGCCTGGCCTCGCCGGCGTCGCGCTCGGCGGTGACGATCTTGGCGGCCAGCGCGGCGGCCCTGCCGCGCGCGTGGAAGTAGAAGCTCGCGACGACGCCGGCGACGATCGTGATCACCAGGCTGATGGTGTTGTCGCGCGGCGTCGAGACGTTGCGGGAGTCGAACAGCAAGTCACCCACGCGGTCGCCGACCAGGAAGCCGCAGCCGATGCCCACGGCGGTCAGCAGCAGGCCGCGCCAGCCCTTCGGCCAGCCATGGCCGCCGGCGCCGTCGGTGTGGCAGTGGCGCTTGTCGACCAGGTAGCGCCCGAACTCGATGACGGCCCAGGTGACGGTGCCTACGGACAAGGCGTAGCCGAGCTGCATCAGGTAGGTCTTGTTCGGCCAGATCGCAGTGGTCAGCACCGCCACCACGCAGCAGAAGGCGATGACTTGCAGGTAGTGCCGGCCCGCGCTGGACCAATGGATCTTCATGGCGCCAGATTCTGGACGAAGAAGCGGGCGATGGCGTCATAGACGGCGCGCAGGCTGGCCCGGTCGAAGCCCGGCGGGTCGTTCAGGAGCCGGGCTGCGCGGGGTGGCAGGCCGGGCGGCTGCGGAGACAGGATCGAGCCATGGCCCGCCGTCGGCATGTCGGCGACCAGTTCGCAGCCTGTGCCGCAGGCTGCGCGCACCGCGTCGACGTGCCATTGCGGAGCGAGCCAGTCGTCCCGGCCGGCGCGCACCAGTCCCAATGGAATCCGCGGCGTCGCGAGCGAGGCCATGTCGACGGGCGCGGCCATGGGGACGGCAGCCACCGCGGCCGTGATTCGCGGATCGGTCCAGGTTTCGAGCGTGGTCTGGTCGCCCAGCTTCCAATGGATCGCGCGGCGAGCGACCGCCAGGCGCAAGCCGTCGAGCCTGTCGCCGGTGAGCGAGCTCGCCAGGCCCACGCAGGCCGGAAAGTCCTCGGCCAGATGCGCCTGGCAATGCGCGTCCAGCAGGGCCGGTGACCAGCGCGCGCCGGCCAGGGTCAGCGCCGTGAGGCCGCCGGCAGACATCCCGAAGACGCCGACATGCTGGAAGTCGAGCAACGGCGCGAAGCGCGCGTCGGCGGCCATCGCGTCGATCGCTTGCGACACCTCCTTCGGCCGATGGCGCCATGTCGCAGGGCCGATATCGCTCATGTCGTGGTAGTTGTCGCCGGCGTGTTCCGGCATGGCGACGGTGAAGCCGGCGTCCACCAGCGCGATCGCCAGGTCGGCCTGCGGCCAGGGCGAGCCGCCCGAGCCGTGGGACATGACCACCAGGCGGCCGTTGCCGCGCAGCGGGGCGGCGTCGGCGGCCAGTTGGAAGGAGAAGGGGCCGCGGCTGAATCGGGCGGGCGCGGCGGCGGTCGGGTAGAACACCGTGACCGGGCCGGTGCCCGGCGGCGCCGGCAGCAGCGCGACGCCGGTGGCGGCCGACGCGGCGTGGCCCAGCAGGCCGAACAGGGCCAGCGCCAGCAGGTGTCGCACGCCGGCCTTCACCACGGGTCTCCCTTGGCGCCGCCGGCCAGCCTGGCGCGTTCGCGCCCGGCCATGCGCTCCAGCAGCGCGCCGCCCGGCGGCAGCATCCAGACCGCGGCCCCGTGGGCCAGCAAGCCGACGCCCCAGCCCAGCAGCGGGTAGATGGCCCACGCGCGGCCGTTCGCTACCGAGATGCCGATCAGGCCGAGGTTGACGATGATGTAGATCGCGGCATGGCTGAACCAGCCCAGCTTGGCCTTGGCGCGCCGCAATGCGAGCCGCTCGATGCGTGATGATTCGGTGGACATGGAAGTCTCCTGGATTGTGCAGACAAGGGCAGGGTTCAGGCGCCGGGGGCGCCAGCCGCCACGCGGTCCTCGCGGATCGCCAGCTTCCAGAGCCGCACCGCGCGGCCGGCGAAGACGCCGCTGAAGACGCCGTACAGCAGCGCGATGGCGAGCGCGAAGGTGGCATCGTGGCGGATCTCCGGGTGCATCGCCAGGGTGGCGCCGACCACGCACTTGGTGAAGAAGATGCCCATCATGAGCAGCAGCGGCACGGCGCTGCCTGCGACGTGGAACCGGCGCGTCGCCTCGTCGTAGCGCGTGCCGGCCGGCAATCCGCGCTTCAATACGAGGGTCAGCGCCGCCCCGGCCGCCGCGGCCCAGGCCGGCACGCTGAGGCTCGAATCTCCGAAAGCCGAGGTCACGCCATAGATAGAGAGGCCGGTCATCACGATCGGCACCAGCGTCACCCGGCCCAGGCTCACGCTGCTGGCCAGCAGTTGCCTGGCGCCGAGCCACAGCAGGGTGGCGAACAGGATGTAGACCCACTTCGGGGTGTGCAGGAAGACTTGGGTCAGCATGGGTTGCTCCTGTGAGATTGGAGGGAGAGGTTCGAAAGGGTCAGGCAAGCCCCAGCCACTGGCCCCAGACCAGTTGGCCGAGATAGCGGCTGGGCAGCAGCGTGAAGGCGCCGGCCACGATGCAGGCGCTGATGTAGGTGGCCTGCATCGCGATCCGGTGGCCGCGGATGTCGCCCCGGGCGAGCTTCCAGAAGGCGCGCGAGAGGCCGAAGAAGGTGGCCGGCACCAGCAGGTGCACCAGCGTGTAGCCGCCGATGTTCGGCAGCCTGAAGTCCCGGATGAAGAGCGCCGACAGCGCGGCCATGACGATCAGCGTGACCCACGCATAGCCCAGCGCCCGGTGCAGGCGCGGCCGCTGGGGCCGGCTCCGGCGGGCCCAGAGCACCACCGGCCCGAGGGCCAGGGCGGAGGCGGCGGAGGCGAGGTGGATGGCGATGACCGGTGACATTTGCATGGCGGGCTCCTGAGGCGATGGGCGGACTGTGCCGCCCGCCCGGCGGGCCCGCCACGGCCATGCGACGAACCGCGCCTGGGCGGCGCCAGTTGCATTCCGTGATCGCCGGACGCAGGCGTCCACGGCGGCTTTACCGAGGCTTTACGGTTCGTAAGGGCTGGGCGCTACGATTCGGCGCTCCACTACGGGCTGCCACCCTCAAGCTCTCTTCACCGATGTCGTCCCCCCTTCCCGAGCCCGCCACCGAAGACCTCCACGCATCCCGCCCCGTGCCTTCCCGGCGGCGGCGCTGGCTCGGCAGCCTGCTGGCGCTGGGCCTGGTGGCGGCGTTGGCCGGCGGCGCCTGGTACCTGATCCAGCGCTCGGGCGAACCGGCGGGCGGGCGCCCCAATTTCGGCGGCGCCAGCTCCACCGTCGGCCACGCCACCGCGCAGCGCGTGGAAATGCCGATCCTGATCGATGCCCTGGGCACGGTGACGCCGCTGGCGACCATCACGCTCAAGCCGCAGGTCGGCGGCGTGCTGACCGAGGTGCTCTATACCGAGGGCCAGACCGTCAGCAAGGGCCAGTTGCTGGCCCGCATCGACCCGCGTCCCTACGAGCAGGCGCTGATGCAGGCCCAGGGCAACCGGGTGCGCGACGAGGCGCAGCTCGAGGCGGCGCGCGTCACCCTGTCGCGCTACCGCACGCTGCTGGGCCAGGACTCGATCGCCCGGCAGGACGTCGACACCCAGGCCGCGCTGGTCAAGCAGCTTGAAGGCACCGTGACCACCGACCGAGCGGCCGAGGCCGCCGCCAAGCTCAACCTCGACTACACCCGGGTCACGGCGCCGGTGGCCGGGCGCATCGGGCTGCGCACGGTCGACCCGGGCAACACGGTGACGGCCAACGCCACCACCGGCATCGCGGTGATCACCCAGATGAACCCGATCGACGTCCAGTTCGCGGTGCCGCAGGACCGCGTGCCCGACATCCAGGCCCAGCTGGCCAAGGGCGAGGCGCTGCCGGTCAAGGCGCTGGACCGGGTGCGCAGCGCGGTGCTGGACACCGGCACCTTCTCGACCTTGGACAACGTGGTCGACACCAGCACCGGCACGGTGCGGGCCAAGGCGCGCTTCGCCAACACCGGCACGCCGCTGTTCCCGAACCAGTTCGTCAACGTGCAGATGGTGCTGCGCACCGTGAACGCGGTCGTGGTCCCGGTGACCGCGGTGCGCATCGGGCCCAACGGCAATTTCGTCTATGTGGTCAACGAGGACCGCACGGTGTCGGTGCGCCCGGTGAAGCGCGGCGAGGCCACGGTCGACGTGGTGGCGATCCTCGACGGCGTGAAGGCCGGCGAGGACGTGGTGACCGAAGGCGGCGACCGCCTGAAGGATGGCGCCCGCGTGCAGCTGCAGGGCGACAAGCCGGCGATGGCGCCGCGCCCGGGGGCCTCCGGCCCGCGCGGGCCGCGCACACCCGGCGGTCCGAACGGCGAGGGCCGGCGGCAGCGGCCTCCGCAGTAGGGAGCGGCGGTGAGTCCCTCGCGTCCCTTCATCGAGCGGCCGGTCGCGACCGCGCTGCTCATGCTCGCGATCGTGCTCGCGGGCCTGGTCGGTTTCCGCTTCCTGCCGCTGGCGGCCCTGCCGCAGGTCGACTACCCGACGATCCAGGTGCAGACGCTCTATCCGGGCGCCAGCCCCGAGGTCATGAGCCGCACCGTGACCGCGCCGCTGGAGCGCCAGTTCGGCCAGATGGCCGGGCTCGACCGAATGAGCTCGACCAGCGCCACCGGCGTCTCGATCGTCACGCTGCAGTTCGCGCTCGACCAGACCCTCGACGTCGCCGAGCAGCAGGTGCAGGCGGCGATCAACGCCGGCGGCTCGCTGCTGCCGGCCGACCTGCCGGCGCCGCCGGTGTATGCCAAGGTCAACCCGGCCGATGCCCCGATCCTGACCCTGGCCGTGAGCTCCGAGACCATGCCGCTGACGGAGGTGCAGAACCTCGTGAACACGCGGCTGGCGCAGAAGATCAGCCAGGTCGGCGGGGTCGGCCTGGTGTCGCTGTCGGGCGGGCAGCGTCCGGCGGTGCGGATCCAGGCCAACACCAACGCGCTGGCCGCGGTCGGCATCGGCCTGGACACCCTGCGCACCGCGATCGCGGCGGCCAACGCCAACAGCGCCAAGGGCGGCTTCGACGGCCCGAAGCGGGCCTACACGATCAACGCCAACGACCAGCTGGTGGCCGCGGCCGACTACAAGAACCTGATCGTCGCCTGGAAGAACGGCGCGCCGGTGCGCATGAGCGATGTCGCGCGCGTCATCGACGGCGCCGAGAACACCCAGCTCGGGGCCTGGGCCGGCGCGAACGCGAAGCAGGGCGAGCAGGACGGCAAGCTCTATCCCGCGATCATCCTCAACGTGCAGCGTCAGCCCGGCGCCAACGTGATCGGCACGGTCGACGGCATCAAGAAGCTGCTGCCCGAGCTGGAGGCCTCGCTGCCCGGCGCGCTGAAGGTGGAGGTGCTGAGCGACCGCACCACCGGCATCCGCGCCTCGGTCAACCACGTGCAGCTCGAGCTGGCGCTGGCGGTGGTGATGGTGGTGCTGGTGATCTTCTTCTTCCTGCACAGCGTGCGCGCGACCGTGATCGCCAGCGTCGCGGTGCCGATCTCGCTGATCGGCACCTGCGGCCTGATGTACCTGCTGGGCTACAGCCTCAACAACCTGAGCCTGATGGCGCTGACCATCGCGACCGGCTTCGTGGTCGACGACGCGATCGTGATGATCGAGAACATCGCGCGCTACCTCGAGAAGGGCGAGCCGCCGTTCCAGGCCGCGCTCAAGGGGGCGACACAGATCGGCTTCACGATCATTTCGCTGACGGTGTCGCTGATCGCGGTGCTGATCCCGCTGCTGTTCATGGGCGACGTGGTGGGGCGCCTGTTCCGCGAATTCGCGGTGACACTGGCGATCACGATCCTGATCTCGGCCGTGGTCTCGCTGACCCTGGTGCCGATGATGTCGGCGCGCTGGCTGCGGCCGCAGGCCGAGGAGGGCGGACGCTTCGGCGCCGCCGTGCAGCGCTTCTTCGATCGCGTGATCGCGCGCTACGACATCTGGCTGCAATGGGTGTTTCGCCACCAGCCGCTGACGCTGGTGGTGGCCGTGCTCACCCTCGCGCTCACCGTGCTGCTCTACGTCGTGATTCCCAAGGGCCTGTTCCCGACCCAGGACACCGGGCAGCTCAAGGCCCGCGTCCAGGCCTCGCAGGAGGTGTCCTATGTGCGGATGGCCGAGCTGCAGCAGTCGGCGGCCAACCTGATCCTGGCCGATCCCGACGTGCAGAGCCTGAGCTCGGTGGTCGGCGTCGACGCCGCCAACAACATGGCGCTCAACACCGGCAGCATGCTGATCAATCTGCGCGCCGGCCACGGCGACCAGGCCGTGGTGATGCAGCGGCTGCGCGACCGCGTGCGCGACGGCGTCGCCGGCGTGTCGCTCTACCTGCAGCCGACCCAGGACCTGACCATCGACGCCGAGACCGGGCCGACCGAGTTCCGGGTCTCGCTCGAAGGCGCCGACACCACCACGGTGAACGAGTGGGCGCAGAAGCTGGTCGAGCGGCTGCGCCGCGTGCCGCAGGTGCGCAACCCGACGACCGATGCCGGCGCCCAGGGCTTGTCGGCCTACGTGGACATCGACCGCAACACAGCGTCGCGGCTGTCGGTCACCGCGAGCTCGGTGGACGACGCGCTCTACAGCGCCTTCGGCCAGCGCATCGTCTCGACCATCTTCACCGAGACCAACCAGTACCGCGTGATCCTCGAGGCCCAGCGCGAGTCGCTGGCCTCGCCGGAAGGGCTGGGCAACCTGCAGCTGCGCACCGGCGCCGGCACGGCGACGCCCCTGTCTTCGCTGGCCACGGTGCGCGAGCAGTTCGCGCCGCTGCAGGTCACGCGCGTGGCCCAGTACCCGGCCGCGACCGTCGGCTTCGACACGCCGCCGAACGTGGCGCTCGGCAAGTCGGTGGCGGCGATCCGTGCCGCGGCCAAGGAGATCGCGCTGCCGGCGAGCGTGAGCCTGAAGTTCCTCGGCGCCGCCGGCGCGTACGAAAAATCGCTGACCAACCAGCTGTGGCTGATCCTGGCGGCGGTGGTCTGCGTCTACATCGTGCTGGGCGTGCTGTACGAGAGCTATATCCACCCGCTGACGATCCTGTCGACGCTGCCCTCGGCCGGCGTCGGCGCATTGCTGGCGCTGATGCTGACCGGCAACGACCTCGGGGTGATCGGCATCATCGGCATCATCCTGTTGATCGGCATCGTGAAGAAGAACGCGATCATGATGATCGACTTCGCGATCGACGCCGAGCGCAACCAGGGCAAGGGGCCGCTCGAGGCCATCCACCAGGCGGCGCTGCTGCGCTTCCGCCCGATCCTGATGACCACGCTGGCGGCCCTGTTCGCGGCGCTGCCGCTGATGCTGGGCTGGGGCGAGGGCGCCGAGCTGCGTCGTCCGCTGGGGCTGGCGATTTTCGGCGGGCTGGTGGTGAGCCAGGTGCTGACGCTGTTCACCACGCCCGTCATCTATCTCGCGTTCGATCGGCTGGGGCGGCGGTTTGGGCAGAGGGCTGCAGCGTGACTTGTGGTCATCTTTCGATCAAGGACGCGTTCCCCCTGGAAGGGCGCCCGGCACGCGGTGCGGGCCGAACGACCCCACTGCGCCGGCCCTTCGGGCTGCCTTGCGGTGCTCGCTTCAGGCGGGGTCCGCGCAAACTCGCTGCGCTCAAACACGCGCGGCCCTTGATCCGCCTGAAGCTGCGCTCCTCAGCGGCGCAGAGGGGATCGCCCGTCCCGCACCGCATGCCGGGCTCAGGGGGTGTTCAAAGAGCCGCGACGTCTCCAACGCCGATGCAACCCCRACSTGTCCACGGCGGTGGGCGGTATGCCCYGGGCCGGCCGTTGAGGCRCCGCCGAGCAGCGCAGCGGTACGCGGATCAGGGCTCGCGACTGTTTGAGCGAAGCGAGTTTGAGCGAGACCCCGCGTACCGCGAGCAGCGCAGGGCAGCCGCGAAGCGGCCGGTGACGTCGGCCGGCCC
>NZ_JBFUCI010000177.1:0-11940 GCF_056405335.1 Variovorax sp. P1_H12_2 | reverse complement strand
CCCTCGAAGCCCTCGGCGCCGAACTGCGCGCGCGCCACTGGCAGGCCCAGCGCGATGCCGGCCTCGACTTCGTGACGGTGGGCGACTTCGCCTTCTACGACCACGTCGCCAACCACATCCAGCTGCTGGGCTGCGAGCCGCCGCGCTTCGAGTTCACGGGCGATGCGCCCGAACTGGCGCGCTACTTCACGATGGCGCGCGGCGTCGCCGACGAGGCCGGCCACGAAGGCTGCGCGCACGGCGGCCACGCCACCTTCGCGCTGGAAATGACCAAGTGGTTCGACACCAACTACCACTACCTGGTGCCGGAGTTCTCGGCGAATACCCGTTTCGGCCTTTCGTCGGTGCGCCTGTTCGACGAGGTCGCGCAGGCGCAGAAGCTCGGGCACAAGGTCAAGGCGGTGCTGCTCGGGCCCCTGAGCTTCCTGTGGCTGGGCAAGGAGAAGCAGGCCGGCTTCGACCGCTTCACGCTGCTGGACGCGCTGCTGCCGGTCTACGAGCAGGTGCTGGCCCGTCTCAAGTCGCTCGGCGTGGAATGGGTGCAGATCGACGAGCCGGTCCTCGGCCTCGACCTGCCAGACACCTGGCGCAACGCCTTCGAGCGCAGCTACTGGCAGCTCGCACGCAGTGCGCCGAAGCTGCTGCTCGCCACCTACTTCTCGCCGCTGGCGGAGAACCTCCGCCTGGCCTGCCAGCTTCCCGTGGCCGGCCTGCACGTCGACGCCGTGCGCGCACCGGAAGAGCTCACCGGCGTGGCCGACTGGCTGCCCGCGCACAAGGTGCTGTCGGTCGGCATCGTCGACGGCCGCAACATCTGGCGCACTGATCCCGATGCGGCGCTCGCTCGGCTCCAGCCGGTGGCCGACAAGCATCGGGGCGAGCTCTGGATCGCGCCCTCGTGCTCGCTGCTGCACGTGCCGTTCAGCCTCGCGGCCGAGACCGGGCTCGATGCCGAGATCAAGTCCTGGCTGGCGTTCGCGATCGAGAAGCTCGATGAATTGCGGGTACTGCGGGCGGCGCTGGACGGCGAGGACAGCGCCGTCGAGGCCGAACGCGTCGCAGCCCGCAAGGCCGTGGCCGCGCGCCGCGCCAGCCCGCGCGTGCACCGCGCCGACGTCGGGCTGCGCCTGGCGCGCAGCGTGGCCAGCGACGATCGCCGCCTGTCCGGCTTCGCGCAGCGCCAGGCCGAGCAACGCGCGCGCTTCGCGCTGCCGCCCTTGCCCACCACCACCATCGGATCGTTCCCGCAGACCGGCGCGATCCGTGCGGCGCGCGCCGCCTTCAAGCGCGGCGAACTCGATGCCGCGGCCTACCGCGAGAAGATGCAGGCCGAGATCACGCTCGTGGTTCGCAAGCAGGAGGCGCTCGGGATCGATGTCCTGGTGCACGGCGAGGCCGAGCGCAACGACATGGTCGAATACTTCGGCGAGCAGCTCGACGGCTTTGCGTTCACCGCCAACGGCTGGGTGCAGTCGTACGGCTCGCGCTGCGTCAAGCCACCGGTGATCTTCGGCGACGTGGCGCGGCCGGCGCCGATGACGGTCGAGTGGACCGCCTACGCGCAGAGCCTCACCAAGCTGCCGATGAAGGGCATGCTCACCGGGCCCATCACCATCCTGCAGTGGTCCTTCGTGCGCGACGACCAGCCGCGCAGCGTCACGACCGAGCAGATCGCCTGGGCGATCCGCGACGAGGTGGTGGATCTCGAGCAGGCCGGCATCGGCATCATCCAGATCGACGAGCCGGCGATCCGCGAAGGCCTGCCGCTGCGGCGCGCGGGCTGGAAGAACTACCTCGCAGGCGCCACCCGGTCGTTTCGCATCAGCGCCTCGGGCGTGGCCGACCGGACCCAGATCCACACCCACATGTGCTACTCGGAATTCAACGACATCCTGCCGGAGATCGCGGCGATGGACGCCGACGTGATCACCATCGAGACCAGCCGCTCCGACATGGAGCTGCTGYGCGGCTTCGGCGACTTCAGGTATCCGAACGAGATCGGCCCGGGCGTCTACGACATCCACTCGCCGCGCATCCCGAGCACCGACGAGATGGTGCGTCTGATGCGCAAGGCGGCCGCGGTGGTGCCGGCCACCAACCTCTGGGTCAATCCCGACTGCGGGCTCAAGACCCGCGGCTGGCCGGAAACCGAGGCGGCGCTGGCGAACATGGTGGCGGCGGCGCGGATCCTGCGCGACGAACTCAGGCCGGCGCCGGGCCGCCCCAAGCGGCCTGCGGCCCCCTCGGGGGGCAGCGACCACACGAAGTGAGGGAGCGTGGGGGCTCTCAACCCGCCGGCTTCTCCTTCTCGTCCGCCACCGCGTACGGCGTGAACCGGCTCTCGTTCTCGTTCACGTCCAGCGGCCGGCCGACGAACGGAAAGGCCCGCTGCGGGCAGGCCACGCGCTCGCAGACCTTGCAGCCCATGCCGATCGGCGTCGGCACCTCGGGATCCTTCAGGTCGAGGCCCTTCGAATAGACCAGCCGCGGCGCGTAGCGGATGTCGCAGCCGAGGCCGATCGAGAAGGTCTTGCTCGGCGAGCCGAAGCCGCGCTGCCCATGCGACACGGTGCGCGCGATCCAGAGGTAGGCGCGGCCGTCCGGCATGCGCGCGAGCTGCGGCAGGATGCGCCCCGGCTGCGCGAAGGCCTCGTAGACGTTCCACAGCGGGCAGGTGCCGCCGGTCTTCGAGAAATGGAAGTGCGTCGCAGACTGGCGCTTGGAGATGTTGCCGGCCCGGTCCACGCGAATGAAGAAGAAGGGCACGCCGGGCGCCTGGGCCCTTTGCAGCGTGCTGAGCCGGTGGCAGATGGTCTCGAAGCCGACGCCGAAGCGGCGCGCGAGCTGGTCGATGTCGTAGCGCAGCGTCTCGGCGGCACTCAGGAAGATGCCGTAGGGCAGCAGCAGGGCCCCGGCGAAGTAGTTGGCCAGGCCGATGCGCGCCAGCGCATGCGCCGGCGGGTCCCCGAAGTCCGCGCCGTCGACCAGCGACTCGATCAGATCCGCCTGTTCGAGCAGGGCGAGCTGGGTGGCCAGCTGGAAGGCCTGCTGGCCCGCCTCCAGGCTCGTGGACAGGCGCAGCACGCGATGGGCGGGATCGTAGCGGCGCTGGCTGTCCGCCGCGCCATCTTCCGCGGGAACGACACGCACGCCGTGGCGCTTCAGGAGCCGCTGCAGCAGCCATTCGCCCAGCGGCCCGCCGTGGCCGCGGGCCTCCGACGCCAGTCCTTCCGCGGCGACGTCGAGCGAATCGAAGTAGTTCCGATGGGAAAAGAAGAAGTCGCGCACCCGCTCGAAGGGCATCGGACGCGAGCCCGCCAGATCGCCGCGCCCATCGCCCAGCTCGGCCGCCATCGTCTCCAGCCGTTCCATCGCCTCCTGGTGACGGCGATGCAGCGCCAGCAGCGCGCGGCCCACGGCGGGCATCTGCGAGGCGACCTCGCGCAACTCGGGCAGCGACACCACCTCGCCGCCCGGGTTGTCGGCGAGCGCATCGCGCAGGTCCGCCACCAGCCGGGCCTCTTCGTCCTCGGAGAACTGCTGCACGTCGACGCCGAGCGCGCGGCTGATCCTGAGCAGCACGGCGACGGTCAGCGGCCGCTGGTTCTGCTCGATCTGGTTGAGGTAGCTGGGCGACAGGCCCAGCGCATGGGCCAGCGCCACCTGGCTCAAGCCGCGCTCGGCCCGGAGCTTGCGCAGGCGCACGCCCATGAAGGTCTTGCGCATCAGGCCGCACTCCAGTCGTTCGCAAGATTCGCAAATTCGAGGTTTTTCATTCGCAAGTATTCGCCAATTCAGGCCTTCATTATGGAGATCGAACTGCGTAAATTGCGAATCATGACCAACGAGTTCGCATCCCCCTCCGGCTTCAAGCCGAAAAAGTCCGTCGCGCTGTCGGGCGTCACCGCCGGCAACACGGCGCTGTGCACCGTCGGACGCACCGGCAACGACCTGCACTACCGCGGCTACGACATCCTGGACATCGCCGAAGTCTGCGAATTCGAGGAGATCGCGCACCTGCTGGTGCACGGCAAGCTGCCGACCGCGGCGGAACTGCGGGCCTACAAGGCCAGGCTCAAGGCGCTGCGCGGCCTGCCCGCGAGCCTGCGGGAAGCGCTGGAACAACTGCCCGCGAGCGCGCACCCGATGGACGTGATGCGCACCGGCGTCTCGACGCTGGGCTGCATGCTGCCCGAGAAGGACGACCACAACCTGCCCGGCGCGCGCGACATCGCGGACCGCCTGATGGCTTCGCTCGGATCGATGCTGCTGTACTGGTATCACTGGTCCACCCAGGGCAAGCGGATCGAGGTCGAAACCGACGACGACTCCATCGGCGCGCATTTCCTTCACCTGCTGCACGGGCGGCGGCCCACGCCGGAGTGGGAGCGCGCCATGCACACCTCGCTCAACCTCTACGCCGAGCACGAATTCAACGCCAGCACCTTCGCGGCGCGTGTCGTGGCCGGCACGGGCGCCGACATGTACTCGGCCATCACCGGCGCGATCGGCGCCCTGCGCGGCCCCAAGCACGGCGGCGCCAACGAGGTGGCCTTCGAGACCCAGAAGCGCTACGACTCGCCCGACGAAGCCGAGGCCGACATCCGCCGGCGCGTCGAAGCCAGGGAGGTGGTGATCGGTTTCGGCCACCCGGTCTATACGGTGAGCGATCCGCGCAACGAGGTCATCAAGGGCGTCGCGAAGTCGCTGTCGATCGCGGCGGGCTCGACCAAGATGTTCGACATCGCGGAGCGCCTCGAAGCCGTCATGTGGGAGGCCAAGAAGATGTTCCCCAACCTCGACTGGTTCAGCGCCGTGAGCTACCACATGATGGGCGTTCCGACCGCCATGTTCACGCCGCTGTTCGTGATCGCCCGCACCTCGGGCTGGGCCGCCCACATCATCGAGCAGCGCATCGACAACAAGATCATCCGGCCGAGCGCGAACTACACCGGCCCCGAGGATCTGGCCTACGTGCCCATGGCAGAGCGCCGGTAACGCGCCCCTCCTCTCTCCCTCCTCTCTCCCTTTTCCGTTCCTCACTTCTCTCTTCACCCGCATGTCCGCACACATCAGCAACGTCCGCCCCGAATGGGACTCCGTCATCGTCGACATCGTCGACTACGCGCTCGGCTACGAAGTCCGATCCGACCTGGCCTGCGACACCGCCCGCCACATCCTGATCGACACCCTGGGCTGCGGCCTCGAGGCGCTGGAATATCCCGCGGCGCGCAAGCTGCTCGGCCCGATCGTCAAGGGCACGGCGGTGCCGAACGGCGCCAGGGTGCCGGGCACGCAGTTCCAGCTCGACCCGGTTCAAGCCGCCTTCAACATCGGGCTTCTGATCCGCTGGCTGGACTTCAACGACACCTGGCTGGCGGCCGAGTGGGGCCACCCGAGCGACAACCTGGGCGGCATCCTGGCCGTGGCCGACTGGCTGAGCCGCAGCGCAGTCGCCGCGGGCCGCAAGCCCCTTCTGATGCGCGACGTGCTGACGGCCATCGTCAAGGCGCACGAGATCCAGGGCGTGATCGCGCTGGAGAACTCCTTCAACAAGGTCGGCCTCGACCACGTGCTGCTGGTCAAGGTGGCCTCGACCGCCGTGGTGTCGCAACTGCTGGGCCTTTCGCGCGACGAGACGCTGGCCGCCGTCTCGCTGGCCTGGGTCGACGGCCAGTCACTGCGCACCTACCGCCACGCGCCGAACGCCGGCAGCCGCAAGAGCTGGGCGGCGGGCGACGCCACCAGCCGCGCGGTTCGCCTGGCGCTGATCGCGCAGACCGGCGAGATGGGCTACCCCTCGGCACTGACCGCCAAGACCTGGGGCTTCTACGACGTGCTCTTCAAGGGCCAGCCCTTCAGCTTCCAGCGGCCGTACGGCAGCTACGTGGCGGAGAACGTGCTGTTCAAGATCAGCTTCCCGGCCGAGTTCCACAGCCAGACGGCGGTGGAGGCGGCGGTCGCGCTGCACAAGCAGTTGAAGGCGGCCGGCAAGACGGTGGAGGACATCGGGAAGATCACCATTCGCACGCACGAGGCCTGCATCCGCATCATCGACAAGCAGGGCCCGCTCCACAACGAGGCCGACCGCGACCATTGCATCCAGTACATGGTGGCCGTCCCGCTGATCTTCGGCAACCTCAAGGCGTCGGACTACGAGGCCGACGTGGCCGCCGATCCGCGCATCGACGCCCTGCGCGCCAGGATCCATTGCGTGGAGGACGCGCGTTACACCCGGGACTACCACGACCCGGAGAAACGCAGCATCGCGAACGCGCTGACCGTCGAGTTCAACGACGGCAGCCGGCTTGCCGAGGTCGCCGTCGAGTATCCGATCGGCCACCGGCGCCGCCGCGCCGAGGGCATTCCCTTGCTCGAGGCCAAGTTCCGCACCAACCTCGCGCGCAGCTTCCCGAAAAAGCAGCAGGACGCGATCCTGGCGGTCTCGCTGGACCCGAAGGCGCTCGACGCCATACCGGTGAACGACTACCTCGACCTCTACGTGATCTGATATGAAACTCACCCCCGAAGCGCCTTGCGGCGCCTCCCCCTCAAGGGGGCAACGCCAGCAGCCCGGCAAAGCCGGTTCTGCGGCGTTCCTGGCCTTCGATTGCGCCAGTCTCATGCGTCGTGGGTCACGCAATGGCGTGGTGGAACGCTGACATGGCGCTAAACACACGACAGATCCTGCGCGCCCTGGCCGAGGCACGCCGCGGCGTGCTGGTGCCCGGCGCCTTCAACGCGCTGTCGGCGCGAGTGGTCGAAGACCTCGGCTTCGAGGCCGTCTACGTCACCGGGGCCGGCGTCACCAACATGTGGTTCGGCCTGCCGGACCAGGGCTTCATGGGCCTGCACGAGATCGCCGATCACACCGCGCGCATCCGCGATGCGGTGGCCCTGCCGCTGATCGTCGACGCCGACACCGGCTTCGGCAACGCGCTCAATGTGCGGCACACGGTGCGCGTGCTGGAGCGCGCGGGCGCCGACTGCATCCAGTTCGAGGACCAGGTCGCGCCCAAGCGCTGCGGCCACTTCTCGGGCAAGGAGGTGATCGGCACCGCCGAGGCGGTGGCCAGGATCAAGGCCGCGGCCGATGCCCGCACCGATCCCGATCTGCTGATCCTGGCCCGCACCGACGCCTGCGCGACGCTGGGCTTCGAAGCCGCGGTCGAACGGGCGCAGAAGTTCAGCGAGGCCGGCGCCGACCTCCTTTTCGTCGAGGCCGTGACCACGGCCGCGGAAATTCGGGCGCTGCCGCAACGCGTGGCCAGGCCGCAGCTGCTGAACATGGTGATCGGCGGCAAGACGCCGATCCTCGGCGCCGACGAGTTGGCCGGACTGGGCTACGGACTGGTGCTGTACGCCAACGCGGCGCTGCAGGGCGCGGTGGCGGGCATGCAGAAGGCGCTTTCGGTGTTGCGCGACAAGGGCCGCATCGACGAGGACCCGGCGCTGGTCGTGAGCTTCGCGGAGCGCCAGCGCCTGGTGGGCAAGCCGGCGCTGGACGCGTTGGAAAAAAGATACACCGCCTGAAGGTCTTTGGCTCAGGCCTCTGTCAGCGTCTGGGCCGCGACCACGGCTTCGGTGCGGTTGCGCACGTTGAGGGCCCGGAAGATGGCGGCCAGGTGGATCTTGACCGTGCCTTCGCTGATGCCCAGGGCCCGGCCGATCAGCTTGTTGGGCTTGCCCTGCGACAGCAGCTGCAGGACCTCGACCTGGCGCTCCGTCAGCACGTTGCGCAGATGCTCGAGGGTCTGCACGGCGGCCGCCGCCGAGCCGCGCTGGGCGGCGCCCCCGGGGCCGCCGCCTGCGATGCCGGCGACGACACCGGGCGGCAGGGACGACAGCATCATCGGCGGAACGTAGACGCCCCCGGCCAGAACCAGGCGCACGGCCGACAGCATCACCTCGGGCGAGTAGGCCTTGGGAATGAAGCCGAGCACGCCGCGCTCGAGGGCGCTGCGCATGACCGCGGGGTCTTCGTAGCCCGACAGCACGATCACCGGCACGGCGGGATGGCGGCGGCGGATTTCGTCGATGTGGGCCTGGCCCTCGGCACCGGGCATGTTCAGGTCGATCATGGCCAGGTCGATGTCGTCCGAGGCCCTGGCGAGCAGCTCGTCGACGCTCATGGCCAGGACGAAGTCGATCTCGGCCTCGAGCTCCGACAACTTGGCCTTGACCGCCTCGATGACGAGCCGGTGGTCGTCGGCGATCAGGATTTTCATGGCTTTCCCCAGCGTCATGGATGAATTCGAGCAGGCCGACGATAACGGCGAACGAGACGCGCATCAAGGCGGATTTCGCTCCCCGAACGACATAGCTCCCAAGCGATATGGCGCCGGCTGGAGCGCATGGAAGAATGTTTCACATCCAAAAACGACCGGGGACATGGGCATGTGCCAACGACGCAGGCGCGATCGCAAGGCTCCGGTTGGCAAAAACGCCTAGCCGCGAGCGCGTTGCATGGCTCGGCTGATCGACTGCTTTTCCCGGCTGATCTCGTTCGGGCTCGGGCTGGACGCATCGATCGCGGCGCACCGGGCCGAACCCGGACGCGAAGCAGCGCGGCAACGGGCGCTCGACCTCCTCGAAGAGGCGCGCGAGGCTGCCCGGGCGCTTGGACGKTCTGCCACGGAGGTCGAATCGGCGCGCTTCGCGATGGTCGCCTGGATCGACGAGGTCCTGGCGCGGCACCCCCTTTGTGCGGCCGGCACGGCGCCGCTGCAGATGCAGCTGTTCAATTCCAACAACGCACAGACCGAGTTCTTCCATCATTTGTCGGCGCTGCAGCCCGGCGACGACGAGGTGCGCGAGGTCTACTGGCACGCGCTGGCGCTGGGGTTCAAGGGCCAGTATTACTTCGAGACCGGCGACAGCGGCGAGCTCGGCAAGCTCAAGGCCCTGCATGGCGAGCAGCTCGCGCTGCGGCCGGCGCGCCTCGACCACCCGGCACAGGAGCGCATCACGCCCCAACCCTGCGGCGTGCCCGACCCGCCGGGCCCGCGCGATCCGAAGTGGCGCGAGCGCATCCTGCTGCGCGCCGGCGGCGCGTTGGCGCTTTTGATTCCGCTGGCTTCCGTGCTCTGGTTCGTGCTGGCGGGCCCGGGCGAACGGCCCCCCACCCTGGCCCAGCGGGTCGACCGGCAGCTCCAGGCCGTGGCCTGCGCGGACCTCTCCGCCACGGTGGCAGCGGACGGCGCGACGCAGGTGCACGGCTTCGTCTCGCAACCCGACGAGATCGCCCGGGTGCAGCGGGAGGTGCGGGCCGTGCCGGGCGTCAGCGCGGCCCGGTTCGACCTCCAGCTGCGAATCTGGCCGCACTGCGAGGTGCTGGCGCTGCTGAAACCCTACCAGGCCCGCAACCGCGAAATGGCGACGGGCCTGGCGATCGCCACCCCCACCGCACCGAACGACCGCCTCCGGGAGGGCGACCGGGTGCTGATCGAAGTCGCGAATGCCCGCCGCGAAGGCTATCTGTGGGTCGACTACTACACCGCCGACGGTGCCGTGATGCACCTCAACGCCGGGGCCGTGCAACCGCTTCTGCGCGCCGGGGAAACCATCGAGCTCGGTCGCGACATTCCGTCGAGCTGGCTGGCCGCACCGCCTTTCGGAACCGTGCTGGTGACTGCGCTGTCGTCGCCCGTCCCCTTCGACGCCGCCGCCGAGCGGCCACCGTTCGAGCTGGCCTCGGCCTACCTCCAGCGGCTGCGCGAATCGCTGGCCGCGGGCGAATTCGGCGCCCGGGTGGTCGCCGAGGTCGTGTTCCTCGAAACCGTCCCGCGCTGAATCCGCGCGCCACTTCCCGATGAACGCGGTGGCGAGGCTCATTCGTCGTCGCGCACGCGGTGCTGGCTCATCAGGGTCTGCTGGGTCGCCGGCGGCACGGCCTCGTAATGGGACAGCGCGATGGTGTAGCGGCCCTGGCCGCTGGTCATGGCGTTGAGCCGCGACTGGTAGCTGGCCAGCTCGGCCATCGGCACCTGGCCGCGGATCACGATCGTTCCCACGCCCCCGTTCGCGGTGCCCGTGACCAGGCCGCGCCGCGCGGAGAGATCGCCGGTGACGTCGCCGATCGCATGGTCGGGCGCCGCGATCTCGATCTGCACGATCGGCTCGAGCACGATCGGCCGCGCAGCGCGGATGGCCGCCATGAAGGCCTTGCGCCCGGCGGTCGCGAAGGCGATGTCCTTGCTGTCGACGCTGTGGTGCTTGCCGTCGTGGACCACCACCCGCACGTCGACCACCGGGTAGCCGGCGACCGCGCCCGAGAGGAGCACCTCGCGCACGCCTTTCTCGACCGCCGGGATGAACTGGCCCGGGATCGCCCCGCCCTTGACCTCGTCGGCGAACTCGAAGCCGCTGCCGCGCGCCAGCGGCTCGATGCGCAGGAAGACCTCGCCGAACTGGCCGGCGCCGCCGGTCTGCTTCTTGTGCCGGTGGTGTCCCTCGGCCGGCGCGGTCACGGTCTCGCGGTAGGCGATACGCGGCGGCCGGGTGTCGACCTCGAAGCGGTAGACCTCGCGCAGACGCTCGAGCATCACCCGCAGGTGCAACTCGCCCAGGCCGTAGATGATGGTCTCGTTGGTCGCCACCACATGCTCGACGCGCAGGCAGGGATCCTCGGCGACCAGCTTGCCGAGGATTTCCCAGGCCCGCTGCTCGTCGCCGTGGCGCTTGGGCTCGACCGCCAGGCCGTGCACCGGGATCGGGAACCCCAGCGGCGCCAGATGCACGTGGTCGTCCTCGGCGGCATCGTGCAGCACGGCGTCGAAGTGGATCTCCTCGACCTTGGCCACCGCCACGATGTCGCCGGGCAGCGCCCGCGGCACCTCGACGTGATCCTTGCCCTGGAGCATGAACAGGTGGCCCACCTTGAAGGGCTTGCGGCCATCGCCCACGTAGAGCAGGCTGTCGCGCGTGACCGTGCCCTGGTGGACGCGAAAGATCCCCAGCTTGCCCACGTAGGGGTCGACCGTCACCTTGAACACGTGCGCCAGCACATGCAGCGAGGGATCGGGACGGGCCTGCATGGGCTTCGCCGCCGCACCCTCGCCGAGCAGGAAATCCGGCGGATTGGCCTCGGTCGGATCGGGCAGCAGCCGGACGATGACGTCGAGCAGCGCATCCACGCCGGCGCCGCTGCGGGCCGAGACGAAGCAGACCGGGATCAGGTGGCCTTCGCGCAAGGCCTGTTCGAGCGGCGCGTGCAGCTCGGCGGCATCGACGTCGCCCTCGGACAGATAGCGTTCGACGAAGGCCGCATCGACCTCGACCACCTGTTCGACCAGCGCCCGGTGCGCGGCATCGACGCTGCCGATGTCGGACTGCCCCTCGCGGTTGAAGAAGCAGTCGACCACCTGCGTGCCACCGGCTGCGGGCAGGTTCAGCGGCAGGCATTCGCGCCCGAAGACGGACTGGATCTGCGCCAGCAACCCTGCCAAGTCGACGCCCTGGGCGTCGATCTTGTGGACGATGACCATCCGCGCCAGATGCCGCTCGACGGCGTACGCCATCATGCGCAGCGCCATCGGTTCGATGCCGAGGGCGGCATTGATGACCACCGCCGCGGTCTCCACCGCTTCCAACGCGGGCAGGCTCTGGCCCAGGAAATCGGCACCGCCCGGCGTGTCGATCAGGTGCACCCGTGTGCCGGCATGCGTGAGGTGCATCACCRAGGCATTGAGCGAGTGCTGCATGCGGCGCTCGAGGGGGTCGTGGTCGCTGACGGTGCTGCCGCGCTCGATGCTGCCGCGCGCACCGATGGCGCCCGCCTTGTGCAGCAGGGCCTCGGCCAGCGAGGTCTTGCCGGCGGCCGAGGCGCCGACGAGCGCCAGGGTTCGTACCGCTTCCATTTCGGCCGTGTGGCCGTTCGTTCGGCTTGGCATGGGTGGTCTCCTCGGCGCCGGGGTCGGCAACCCAGCGTACGGGATCGGC